>CAZMCL010000030.1:0-11624 GCA_964564375.1 uncultured Methanoregula sp.
CACCATCACCCGCGACTGTACCGGTGATGGCCCGGCTGCCCTTGACCGGGAGACCATCCGGTTCGGCCCCGGTCCCGCACTCGAGGTCTTCCATACACCCGGCCACAGCCCCGACCATATCTGTATCCGCATGGGATCGCTCCTCTTCTGCGGCGATCTCGTCTTTGCGGCAAACCCGGGCGTTGCCGGTCTGGTCGGGTGGTCGCAGGAAGCGCTTATCCATTCAGTGACCGGAATTGAAGACCTGCTGGCCAGGGGTGGGATCGCCGCGGTCTGTCCCGGCCATGGCCGCGTAATTGTGGCTGCGGATGCAGCGCGGATGTTTGCCTCGGTACGGAATGAAGCGATGGCCCTTGAGAACATTGCCGAACTCAACAGCGAGCGGGCCACAGGCACGGCAGCTTTTGCCGAGGACTCCATGGAGCAGGTCAACGAGATCTTCTCCATTATAGCCGGACGCCTCTATTACGTTTCCTTCGTCATGGATGAACTGGGTGAATCCGAACTTGCCGAGGAAACCTCCACCCTGATCCGGGGGGAGACCGTTGACGAGCTCATGGAGGCATTCCGGGATTTTGCCGCGGAGCATAACAAGGGTGACAAAGTATCCATGCACCTCGCCCTCAAAGCCGGGCAGGTGATCACCAAACTCCATCGTTCGTTCGACCGGGACGAGTTATCCCGCATCATCGACCCGTCCTTTGTCAGGAGGGCCTCCCGGCTCCTCTCCGATTACATCATAACCCTCCGGGGGTTCACACCGCCCTCGGAGATTACTGTGCTGGACATTCGGTCCCTGACCAAAGCGCTCGTCACCGGCCACTCGTTGCCCGCCTGTTCAGACGAGGACCTCCTCTCAAGTTCAGATGATGACGCGGCATTTGTGCAGATCCTGCTCTCCCGGATCGGGACCCGGCCGCTCCTAGAGGATATTGAGGTCTCCGTCAATGCACACGGGTCCCCGCTATACGGCCTTGTCGACCGCGATGATTTTGCCGACCTGCTGACCTATATCCTTGAAGATCTTGTCGGTACCATGACCGGCCGAATCGCCATTGACTTACAGCAGCAGGATGAGGAGATCCTCATCACGCTCAGCGGCGATGTACCTGAAGGCAGCAAGTTCCACCAGCGCAGAACGACCCGGTTTTTACAGGGACTCGCCGAACGGACCGGGGGCAGCCTTGCCATCAGTGAGGAACAGGGCAGGCTCAAATTCGCGATCAGGGTCGATGCTGCACCATGAAACGTACTTCCCGGCGCAACCGCCCCCCGCTGCTGGAATTTGCAAACGTCACGGTCTGGCACGGCACCAAAAAGTGCCTTGACTCCCTCTCTGTCTCCATCGCGGAGGGCGAGCATGTCGCCATCCTCGGGCCCAACGGTGCCGGGAAGTCATCGTTTATCAAAACGATCATGCGGGAACTCTATCCCGATCCGAATGCCCGGGGGCTTATCTTCCGGATCCGGGGCAGGGATACCTGGGATGTCTTTGATCTCCGCTCCATGATCGGGGTTGTCTCAAACAACCTCCAGTACACGTTCACCCGTGAGATCACCGGACGAGATGCGGTCCTCTCGGGCTTCTTCTCAAGCGTCGGCCTTTTCAACCAGACCGTGACGCCGCCAATGGAGCGGAAAGCAGATGAAATGCTTACCTTTCTTGAAGTCGCACACCTCGCAGACCGTCCCATGACGGAGATGTCCTCGGGTGAATCCCGGCGCCTGCTCATCGGAAGGGCGCTCGTGCATGACCCAAAAACCCTCATCCTGGACGAGCCGACCAATAGTCTCGACCTGCACGCCCTCCATGCGTTCCGGCAGGTAATCCGGAAAGTTGCACAAGCGGGTACCGCAATCATCCTTGTCACGCACAATGTCCACGACATCATTCCGGAGATCTCCCGGGTGATCCTGATGGACAATGGCCGGTTTATCCGCGACGGGACCAAGGAATCACTCCTTACCGGAAGTGAGATCGAACGGCTCTTCAAAGTCCCCGTAACGGTCCATGAAGAAGAGGGATGGTACTACCTGACCGGCTACTGAGAACAGCACAGGGTTAGTTGTGCTCCTGACAGACCTGACTACGAGGCATGAGTATATCATGGCTCACTCATATCTCATCTCTCATGCACAAGTGCACGATGGCAATCCTCATCACCCTGGCGCTTCTCATGGTTCTCGCCGGGTGCGTACTTCCCTCCGGCAAATCCGGTGGTCCAATCACCCTTTCTGCCGTGGAGATCAGGTCGTATGAAGGAACGGATCTCTCCTCGGTGAATGCGTTTCGCGAGAACTCGATCAGGGGGCCCCAGAACGTCAATATCACGGACTACCGGCTCACGGTCGGGGGGCTTGTTGCAACCCCGACCGTTTTCACCTACGATGAAATCCTTGCAAAACACCCGCATTATTCCAAGGTGGTCACCCTGTACTGCGTAGAGGGGTGGGATGCAACCATCTTCTGGGAGGGGGTGCTTGTGCGGGATATCATCGCGGATGCTGGTGCAGATCCCCGGGCCACGACTATCATCTTCACGGCCAGCGATGGGTACACGACCTCATTCCCGCTCGCGTACATCATGGACAACGACATTCTTATGGCCTACCGGATGAACAATGTCACGCTCCCCGCGGAGCGGGGATACCCGTTCGCCCTGGTCGCTGAGGACAAGTGGGGCTACAAATGGATCAAGTGGATTGAAAAAATCGAGCTTTCAGATAATGCAGCCTACAAGGGTTACTGGGAGCAGCGCGGGTATTCGAATACGGGCGACCTGGACAAGAGTTTTTACTGAAGATAAACGAGCACGGGGTTTTTCATCAGTCCCCATTTTTTTTAGGATTTCCTGTAGGGATTGCCGAGAAAGATCTTTTTTGTCGTGGCAAGGATCCATGCCCGGTTTATGAACAGGTGGACGAACACGAGCATCGCCAGAAGGGGGCCGGTCCACGAATGGATCTCGCTCATCAGTGCAAGCGGGAGGACGATATCGGTCAGGCCGAGCGTTCGCATCAGGAGCGTCCAGTTGAAAAGCCCGGTGATCACGGTAACCAGGAACGTGGTACCCATTGCCACATCGACACTCCACCGGACCAGCTGCATCGGGACCATACTCAGGCAGTCATCTCCATTCTGTGATTAAGCACACATAAGCCAAAGAGGTTGCGGGCCGGGTTGGAAACCACCTGGAGCCGTAGGCATGGGAGTCCGCATCACGCCTCATCGTTCTGCGCTTCCCGGAACCCACCCCTCGGAACGGTGATCTCGAAGCGGGCACCACTGCAGTGCTTCCCGGTCTCGTGGATAGCAATGTTGGTGATGTCAAGAATTTCCCGGACCAGAAATAGGCCATAGCCGGTATTTTTCCCGAATCCTTTGGAAAAGATCTTCTGCTTCTCACCCAGCGGGATCCCGATCCCGTCGTCCTCGATAACAATGACGAGCTCGTCACCTGCCGCTTCGCACCGGACGATCATGGACGTGACCCTCTCGCCGTGACGGATGGCATTGTCAAAGAGGTTGAAAAAGACCTTCTCCAGCATGCAATCGGCAAAGACCTCATAACCGGTGCACAGGGGCGTGAACGTCACCCCCGCCGGTTTTGTCTTGTCTATGAGGGGTTCGAGCCGGAACCAGTCCGGCGCCTGCTTCCCCAGATCCTGGTAGGCCCGGGTGAACTCGATCTGCTGCTGGACCGTGTCGCAGGCGGTCGCGATCTTTTTTAGGAAATCGATAACAACATCATCCGGCTCCTTCATCATGGCGAGCTGGATGTAACCATTCATGATGGTGAGCTGGTTTGCCACATCATGGCGCGTGATGCTGTTGAGAAGGTTGAGTTTCTCGTTTGATCGTTTCAATGCTGTCTCGGTCTGTTTGAGCCAGGATATGTCCCGTGAGATTCCCAGCACGGCCGAGATCGTCCCCTCAGCATCCCGGAGGGGGACGAGGTGGGTGTCCTGCCAGATATCGTGGTCAGGAAACGGGACCATGCTCTCTATCCGGAGTGGCATGCCGGTGGAAAAGACCCGCTGGATATTCTGGTACTGCCGGGATGCAGCCGGATCGGGAAACAGTGTTTTTCGCGGCATGCCGATAACCTCTTCTGGAGATTTTCCGAGCCTCTTCAGGCCGTAGCTGTTCGCATAGACCACGATGTCGTTCTTATCAATAATGTAGATGAGGTCCTGTGCTGCCTCTGCAAGCGACTGGTATCGTTCCTCGCTCTCCCTCCTTGCATCGGTTGCGGCCTTCCATACCGAGATGTCGATGATGACCCCCCGGAATCCCACGGGTATCCCGTTATGCAGGATTGGCACGGCATAGATGAGCACCGGGAATGTGCTGCCATCCTTCCGTACCGCGGTGTATTCCAGGCTCGGGGAGGGGTCTTTGTTGAGGATCTTCTGCGCATTTTCCATCACCCGCTGGTGCTGCGAGGGAAGAATATAGTCGAGGGCATTAATTCCAATCTTAAAATCTTCCTGCGTCAGGCCGAGCACGGTGAGGGCATTATGGTTGGCAAAGGTTATCCGGAAGTGCTCGTCCATCTCAAAAACGATCTGGGGCATGAGCTCGGCGAGTTCGCGGTATTTCTGGTTGCTCTTCCTGAGTGCTTCCTCCCGCTGCCTTTCGGCCGAGATATCATGGAATGTCCCGATGGCGGCCGGCCGGCCCTGGTAGGAAGCCAGTCCCACGTTCATCCGGACACGTATACGGGTTTCCTTGTCCGCATGGAGGAGGGAGAACTCATACGACTCCGGAACCGGTTCCCCGCTCATCCGCTCCCGGTTCCGCACAACGGTCATCTCAAGGTCTTCCGGCGCAATAAATTCCCCAATCGGCCTGCCGATATACTCGTTCTCATTGTAGCCGGTAATGGCAAAGAACGCATTGTTTGCAAAGACCAGGTTCCCGTCCTGGACAATCAGTACCGCATCCTGGCTGTGGTCCACGAGGACGCGGTATTTTTCTCCCTCCTCTTTGAGCGCCTCCTCGACAGATTTTCGTTCGGTGATATCCAGGATTACCCCGCTGAATATGAGTTCGCTGCCGTGCCGGCGGGGACTCGAGAGACCTTTAAACCAGATCATGTCTCCCATTGGTTTGAAGAAACGCCCTTCGAACTGCCAGTTTGCCGAGCGGTTCACGGCATCGGTTATGGAATCAAGGAGTGCAGCCCGGTCATCCGGGTGGCATTGCGCAGTAAAACGCTCGAAAAAGTCGGCCGTGGAATTGTCGATACCGAGGATGTCCTTTGCCCGTTCGCTGACATACGTGAGGGATTGGAGCCTGCCGGGCTTTGCCGAGAACTGGAAGATAACGCCCGGCATGTTCGATGCGATCTCCTGGATCTGCTCTTCTTTTGCGCGGATATCTGTTTCCGCTTTGACCAGTTCCTCGTACTGCCCCCGTAGTTCCTCATCCGATGCCGTCAGCTGTTCATGGGCAGCCCGGAGTTCGTCTTCGGCCTGCTGTTTGGCGGTAATGTCGCGTATCGATTCGATGGCGCCGATGATCTCGCCGGTCTGGTCGTAGAGAGGGCTTGCCTTGCCCATAAGGATCTGTGCCTCCCCTTTTGGCCGGGGAAGGTTGGTCTCAGCAATAAGCACATCCTTCTCGCGGGTGATCCCTGAATAATTCTGCCGGATCATTTCTTCGGTCTCAAAGATGAGATCGATAAGAATGGGCCGCCGTGAGCCATAAAACGGGACTGCGTACGCATACTCCCCCTTCCCGATCATCTCCGCTGCCGGTATGCCGGTCATATCTTCGATGGCACGGTTCCACGTGATCACCGTTCCTGCATGGTCGATGGCAAACGTGGCATCGGGAAGGAAATTGATGATATCGTACAGCATCTTCTCCGATTCCCGGAGCGAACGCTCTGCATGCCGGCGTTTCACGGCCTGCTGCACTTTTGAAGCGAGTTCGGCAAACTGGGCTTTGACATCCCCGCCCTTCTGGAGGTAAAAATCCGCCCCGTTGTTGAGAGCTTCAATGACGATCTCCTCGCGACCCCGGCCGGTGAAAAGGATGAACGGGATGTCGTTTTTCTTCTCGCGAAGCTGCTTTAAAAACTCTAACCCGTCCATATCCGGCATCTGGTAATCGGAGATCACGGCATCAAAAGCGGAGAGGGAAAGTTTTTCCAGTCCTTCTGGTGCAGAACAGGTAGTAGTAACAGAGAATTCACCGTCCCGTTCGAGGAAGAGCTTACCGAGTTCGAGAAGATCCGGTTCGTCATCGACATACAGGACAGAGATCATTATCAATGACTCTCCCGCATGAGGTATATCTTTTATTGTGGCTGCGCCCCGGGGAATGCCCGTAAATCTATGAAAAAACGTTGATTTTGCCTGTTCACGTCCCCTGGGGTACGCTGGCAAGCGAACGGATCATCCGCTGGGTCTCTGCCGGGGTGCCGGTCGTGTTAACGAGATATACGGTTGTCCGGTTCAACAGGTCGGTAAGGTACCGTGTCCGGATGACTTTCTTGTAGGAATTGTTGACAAGGAGGTGCGGGTTGAAGTAATGGCACTCCTCAAACATCTTCAGGGCAACCTCCGGGTTGAGGGTCTGGACGGTATTCCGGTCATCCGGGTCCCTCTTGAGAACGATGATGATCCGCAGCGTGGTCAGCGGCAGGATGCGGCCCTTGCCGATGATCCAGCGGATATCCGCAACAGCCCGTCCTTCGCTATCATAATCGCCTTCCTTGACAAGCCCCTCAAACTCTTTCCAGATTTTCTCAAGATCCTGCCGGATGTAGAAATTCTTCTCAGAGCCATAGGCAAGGATCTCGGGCCCGAAGACCCGTGAGAAGAACCAGTCGTCGCAGACGATGCGGGTATGGGGATATTTCAGGAGCCCGTAGGTCTGGGTGGTCTTGCCGGCCCCGGAGGTTCCGATGAGACAGAGGCCGGTGCCCGCGATGTCCACGCAGGCGCCGTGGATGGAGAAGATGCCGTGCTCGTCTTCGAGAATGTCCCCGGTCAGGCTGAGCGCAATGGATTTTACCCAGCCGTAATACTTGAAATTGAAGAGGAATGCCGTCTTGGAGACCGGTTCGAAGAGAACGGTATCGGACGGGTAGGACGGGTCTTCAAAGACATACATCCGCCCATGAGAACGGACGTTCTGGGACATCGAGTAAAAGTTCTCCTGCCAGGCCTCTTTCATCACATGGTCATCGGACAGGAACTTGATGCAGCACCCGTAGATTTCGGATTTAATCTCGTACCGTACCCGCGGGCTGAGGCCCTGGATAAGCGACTCTTTCTCTTCGGGGGATATCAGAGATATTGTATACATTATCTCACCGGGTATTACTGATGTATTCAGGTATCCATACCGGATGATAAATCATTGTGCCGCAAAACCGCCCGCTCGTTACCGCAGGTATTATCGTTGCGGGAATGTATGAGAGATCACTATGAGATGCATTTCCCCCCGGACTGTTTTTCTTATCTTTTTCATCTTCCTTTTCACCTGCGGGTGCAGTTCCGAACCACCCTTAAAAGAGCCTACGGTCTCGGTAACGGATATCACGCTTGCCGATGTCTCGCTCCGGTCGATGACGGTCAACACCACAATCCTTATTGACAACCCGAATCCTGTCGGGGCGAACCTCAACAAACTAGTGTTCAACGTGTATTACCTTGACAGCACACCCCAGTATCTGGGCCATGGCGAGCGATATGAGGTCGATATCAGGGAGAACGGGAACACCAGCATAACGATACCGGTTACGGTGAGCAATGTGCAGGTCTTAAAGGCAATCGGCTCCCTTGCCCGGAAAGGTTCGATCACGGTGAAGGTCAACGGCTCGGCCTTCATAGATGTCGCGGTTGCCGAGTACGAGATGCCGTTTGAAAAGAGCCGGGAATTTGCGGCTAGCGAGTTTGATGCATACTTCCCGGTCCCGGCAATTGCGTCCATCAACGTAACAGAGGGAATCCAGGCCGCAAAGGACCTGTACTCGCAGCTTACTGGTTAAATCAGGCCCCCTCTCTCATTTTGCCCGATAGAGAATACCATTACGTGGAACTTTGTCCCCGGGGGAATGCGCGGGGAAGTGATTTTTATCATCTCTCCTCCTATCTCTTACCACAGATCATGAGGTATCCCATGGATCACTGCCCGGTATTTTCCATAAAGCCGCTTGCTGCCCTCTATCCTGAACCGGAACGGCAGCCGGATGGCAAGAGCCGGTGGGTGGTTGCGAAGGGGAATATGGTTCTCGTATCTGATGCTGATCGCCCCTCGGTCATCCTTGTCCAGCGTCCCGGATTGGCCAGGCCTGACTCTGAAACGGTCCAGTACCTGGGCATGGCAGACAATGTTCCAATTTATGTTGCAGAGCTGCCGGTTGGCAGTCCCGTTCCGGAGGGGTATTGTTTCTCCGGTGCCCGCGAACTGTACGGGAAGGTTCCGGACGAGGAGATGGCACTTGCAGCCTATGCCCTGCGGATCATTGATTATTACCGCTCAACCCGGTTCTGCGGCCGGTGCGGGAAGAAGACCCGTCCCTTGAGGACCGAACGGGCAAAACTCTGCACGGACTGCAACCGTATCGTCTACCCCCGGTTATCCCCGGCCATCATTGTCCTGATCCGAAAGGGAGATGAGGTCCTGCTCGCCCGATCCTCCCGGTTCCCGCAAGGTCAGTTCAGTGTTATCGCCGGGTTCGTGGAGCCCGGGGAGAGCCTGGAGGAAACTATTCACCGGGAGGTCAAAGAAGAGGTCGGGATAGCGGTAAAAAATATCCGGTATTTTGGCAGCGAACCCTGGCCGTTTCCGGACTCGCTGATGGTAGGTTTTGTTGCCGATCATGCCAGCGGGGATATTGTCATAGATAACAGGGAAATCGAGGATGCCGGCTGGTTTGACCGCGACAACCTCCCCCTCCTTCCCTCCCCGATGAGTATCTCCCGGGCACTCATCGAGGCATGGCGCAGGAAGGAGATATAATGTTCCTGGAAAGATCCCATCCCCTTACTCTCCTCCGGATCCCTCCCGGCACTTTTTTTGCACCGAAAAATCGTTAACGCTATTAAATCCCCTGCCGATATCAGATATATGTTCAGCCGGGTCCCTGAAAAGATGTCGATGATCCTCCTCCTGATGATCCTCATTTTTTCAGGCTGCAGTATCCTCTACATCTCCTTTGTCACCACCAATGCACTCAAGGAGCAGGCACGCGAGGACATCCTAGGGTTTGCCACGTTTGCCGCAATCCAGATCGACGGCGACACCATCGCAACCATCAATCCCGGCGAGGAGACCACTCCGGAATTCATCGCCATGCGGGACACGCTGATCCGGATGAAAGGCGCCTTCCCGAACATCAGGAACGCATACATCATGCGGTATGAAGGCGGCAAGGTCTATTTTGTTGTTGATGATGACTACGGTATCCAGCCCGATGCAGCCCGAATTGGCGAGGAATACCTCTTTGTTACGCCGGATATGCTAACCGGGTTTTCCCGGCCTATCGTTGAAGCCGAGTTCACCTCCGACCAGTGGGGCACGACCCTCTCCGGCTACAGCCCGGTACGGGATGCAGATGGCCGCATTGTAGGGCTTGTTGGCGTCGATGTGGATAAACAGGTGGTTATCGCCAAGCAGGAGATCATCAACTGGACATCGTACATGATCGTCTTCCTTGGTATCCTCATGGCAGTCTTCGGGGTCATTGGCGTTGAGCAGGTGCGCGGAAAGTTCATGAAGGACTTAAAGGACCGCGAGATGCGGTTCCACGCGCTCTTTGAGGAAACCTATGACGCGATCCTGATCATTGTTGACGGAAAATACTCTGACTGCAATTCAAGTGCGGAACGGATGCTCCACGGTATAAAAGCCCAGATCATCGGAAAGACTCTCTGGGACCTTGCACCCGAAGTCCAGCCGGGTGGGAAATTGTCTTCGGCAATTGCCATGGAGCGGCTGAATCTCGCATTAGGCGGCGAGCACCAGCGCTTTGAATGGATGCAGCGATCACTTACCGGCCGGGAATTCGATGCGGAAGTCAGCCTGATCCGGATCCAGATCGATGGCACCGTTGCCGTCCAGGCAATCTTCCGCGATATCACCGAGGAGAAAAAAGCCGAGGAAGCCCTGCGGCAGAGCGAGGAGAAGTACCGCAGCCTTTCTGAGGCCTCGCCCAATGCAATTTACATCATCAACCAGGACGCAACGATCGCGTACGCGAATAACTACGCGCTCCGCATGCTCAGGAAGAGCTTAACGGAAGTAAAAGGGCGGCGTCTCATGGAGGTCTTCCCCACAGAAGATGCTGATATACAGATCCAGATCATCGTCGGGGTCTTCCAGCACGGCCACGATGTCCACCGCGACGACCGTGTCACCGCGGTTGACGGGACGGAGCGGTGGCTCTCCAGTATATTCACCCCCATAAAAGACGATACCGGCGTTGTGACCGCGGTAATGTGCGTGTCCTATGATATCACGGACCGTAAGGTGATGGAGAACCAGATTGCATCTTCCCTGCGGGAGAAGGAGTTCTTATTAAAGGAGATCCATCACCGGGTAAAGAACAACCTGCAGGTTATCTCAAGTCTCCTCTCGATGCAGGCCGACAAGGCGACCGATCGGAACGTGATAGATTCCCTGACCGACAGCCAGAACCGGGTGAAGTCGATTGCCCTTGTGCACGAGAAACTGTACCAGTCAAAGAGCCTCGACCAGATTGAGTACGGAGATTACCTCATCAAGATCGTCAATTACCTCTTCGATACCTACAATGTTGTGCCCTCCCGCATTGCATGCAAAGTCCATGCGGAAAACATCTTTGTCGATATCAACCAGGCTGTTCCCTGCAGCCTGATCATCAACGAGATGCTCACCAATTCGCTAAAATATGCGTTCCCGAATGGGGAAAAGGGGGAGATCACGATCGATTTCACGACCGATGGCAAAAATTACATTCTTAAATATCATGACAATGGTATAGGAATACCTGAGGAGATTTCATTCGAACGCACAGAATCCCTTGGTATGAAACTTATCTATGGGCTGACCCAACAGCTCAATGGTACTGTCGAACTGAAGCGGGAAGACGGAACAACCTTTGTTGTGACCTTTCCCTGTATGCAAAAACCTGGTGAATAAGTATGGCACAAGCAACAATCCTGGTCGTTGAAGATGAATTTATTACCGGCGCGGACCTCCAGAGCAAGCTTAAAAAAATGGGATTCAATGTCCCAATAGTCGTGGACACCGGGCAGAAAGCAATCGATGCCGCAGCGGAACTTAAACCCGACCTTGCCCTGATGGATATCACCCTCAAAGGCGAGATGACCGGAATTGAAGCCGCTGAGGTCATCGGCCGGAGCGGCATTCCCGTGATATTCCTCACCGCCCATTCCGATGAGCCTACGGTCGAAAAGGCGGTAAAGTCTGTTCCCTTCGGGTACCTGATCAAGCCCCTTGACGAACGTGCACTCAAAACCACCATCCAGATGGCGCTCTACAAGAACGAGATTGACGGGAAGGTCAGGGAGCGCGACACGATCATCCAGGCGCTCATCAACGCCAACCCTGCGCCCATGTTCATCATCGACATCGCCGTGCCCCGCGACGTCGACCCCAGCGT
>CAZMCL010000031.1:0-11388 GCA_964564375.1 uncultured Methanoregula sp.
AAAATCGCCAGAATCGCCTGAAAACAAAGCAAACGGCCCGGATGAAAAACCCTTGTACATAAACCAGCTGGTTTTGCATGAAATTGATCCGGGATTGCCCAAAAAGGGGTAATCGGAGCCCTCTGCGGGCCCGGATCTCCCTGCCGGAGATACACTCCCGGCAGGCCGCTGAAAAACCAGGGAATAAGCCCGACCCCGGCTAACACCCTGCCATGATCTAAACCTCATCCCCTCCAGATGGTCAATGCATTAATAACCCCTCCGGTATACCTATCCAGTAACAGGAACCACGCTATGGACCATTATGCCCGGCTCTCGGAGAAACGCAATGAAATACTGGCACTTGCAGCCCGGTATGGCATCCGCAACATCCGCATTTTCGGTTCTGTTGCCCGGCATGAGGCCCATGAGAAGAGCGACATAGATTTCCTGGTAGAGTTCCCACAGGAAGCAACCCTTTTTGACCATGCCGGGTTCCAGCAGGACCTGGCCGATCTCCTGGGATGTAACGTGGATGTAGCCTCCGTGAATGGACTCAAGGAACGGATCCGGGATACGGTGTTGCAGGAAGCTGTGCCGCTCTAGGTGTCAACAATGCGGACTGATCGTGACCGGCTCATGGATATCAGGGAAGCACTTGAGCGGATTGCATCAAAACTTCCTTCATCAAAAGATGAGTTCCGGAAATCGGATATGCACCAGGTCTGGATACTGTATCACATCCAGGTAATCGGGGAGGCAGCAAACGGCATTTCGGAAGAATTCCGGCAGGAGCACAACTCCATCCCATGGAAGAAAATAATTGCCATGCGGCATCTTCTCGTACACCAGTATTTCGGCATCGACCTTGATGAAGTATGGAGCACAGCAATAAAAGACCTTCCAAAATTCAAAGAAGAGGTCTTAAGGTTGCTGCGGTAAGGGATTTTCCAATCCCGGGGATATCTCCGATTATTCTTCTCGTCCATCTGTTCCGGTAATAGCAATTTTTAGTATGCCAGGATCATTACGGGAAGGGGAACCCTCCTGAGTGCCGGTTCCAGACGAATTGATTCTATCCCCCCCACCCCCCACAGGGGACACCTCCCGGGAGATGTGCTCACAAGGGAATTTTAGTCCTGCTCCACAGAATGAGAGTCCCCCACAAAACCCCCTCCCGGTTCATTTGCCCCTACTGCTCTACCCAAAACCCCGACTTTGCCGATTGAAATAGGATTAAAAAGGATTCAGGAGGCCCAGCAAAATCGCCAGAATCGCCTGAAAACAAAGCAAACGGCCCGGATGAAAAACCCTTGTACATAAACCAGCTGGTTTTGCATGAAATTGATCCGGGAGTGCCCAAAAACGGCCAATCGGAGCCCTATAAGGGCCCGGATTCCCCTGCCGGAGATACACTCCCGGCAGGTAGTGAAAAAACCAGGGATACGGCCCGACTCCCGGAAACCCCCGACCCCTGAAAAAACCAGGTCCAAAACCCCCTCCCGGTTTCGCCTCCCCGTCCACAAACCCTATAATAATTCCCGACAAAGAACTCCTGCAACAAGGTGAACTGCAATGGGCAAAGCAATCGAATGCATCTATGAGAACAATGTCCTCAAGCCGGTTGGCACGATCCATCTTAAGGAGGGAGAGAGGATCAGGGTAACCATCGAGAAAAAGCTCAGCTTTGAGCCAATACGGTTAAAGAATAAACTTCCATCGAAGCGTATCGGCGCTCTCCGGGATGAGTCATGGACCTCTTCTTAGATACTTCATTTATTATCCCATTGATCATCGAGACCGACACAACACGAAAGGCACGGAATTTTTACTCATCAGTTCCGGGTACATGTGCTGCAAGCATGTCAGTCTATGAAGAAGCCTTCTTTGTAGGGCTGCGGATCATTGCAGAAGACGAATTCGGAATTACCGGGACAGCGAAACTCAAGGAACACATCCTCAAAGAAGGATATGGGTTTGCTGACGAATTCATCCGCAACCTGAATGAAGTATTCTCCGGGCTCGTTATCGTTTCTGACTCCTCGAACCTCTCATCTGTTACCGAGATTGCCAAAACCCATGCTCTTCTCCCAAATGATGCATTGATTGTCGCCACATGCAGGGAACACGCAATTTCAAAGATTGCAACATTTGACCGGGATTTTTTTAAAATCAAAGATCCTGTTCGCGTAAAAATCTAAAAACAATAAACATCTCTCACACCTCCCTCTCAATCACCCCAACCACTACCCCTCGGCCCCCACTCTTCCGTAACCGGCGACCCCCAAAACCCCCTCCCGGTTCATTTGCCCCTGCTCTGCTACACTAAAACCCCCACTTTCCCGATTGAAACAGGATTAAAAAGGATTCAGGAGGCCCCTTAAAATCGCCAGAATCGCCTGAAAACAAAGCAAACGGCCCGGATGAAAAACCCTTGTACATAAACCAGCTGGTTTTGCATGAAATTGATCCGGGATTGCCCAAAAACAGGCAATCGGAGCCCTCTGCGGGCCCGGATTGGGGTGTCCGGAATACCCTTTTCCGGGGGAGGATCCAGCCATCCCTCCGTCGATAGACTGGATTCAGCCCCAGCGGAGAATGAGTACGGACCGTAAACCATTTGTATACATGGTGTGAACACTGTCCTCATTCCCGGTCGGGCACAAAAACAATATGTAATCCCCGAGCCAATTATCACGATAACAATCACGGGATCACTGTCCATGCCCCGGATCACAAAAAAATTACCTGCCATACAGAAGATTCTTCGCGACCACAAGGCGCTCCTCCGCGACCAGTACCATATCAGCCGCATCGGGATCTTCGGCTCCTATGCCCGGGGCGACACGCACAGCAGGAGCGATGTGGATATCCTGGTGGAATTTTCCGAGCCCATCAGCCTTATACGGCTCGTTGCACTGGAAAATTTCCTCACGGGCATTGTGGGGATCCGGACCGATGTGGTCCCGACCGATGATATCCGACGGGAATTGCGGGACTCAATTCTTAAAGAAGCGGTCTATGTATGAAACCAAAAGACCGGAACACCAGGATCTTTTTGCAGGATATCCTGGATAACATTGAACGGGTGGAAAGGTTCACCGGCAGCATTTCAGCCGACGAGTTCCGCTCTGATGAGAAAACATACTTTGCAACGCTCCAGTGTATCGAGATCATTGGTGAAGCGGCAAAGCACATCCCGGCAGCTGTCCGTTCCCGTTACCCCGCAGTCCCTTGGGCAGAGATGGCCGGGATGCATGACAAGCTTATCCATGCGTATTTCGGGACGGACCCGATCCGGGTCTGGAATGTAGTGACCGAGGACCTGCCGGAGATTAAACCTGTTATTGCAGATGCTCTCCGGAATTTTTGAGTCCTGATTCTCCAAAGCATCCGGCACAATTTTCTCATTTGGAATCATGCCAGTGCACGGCCATAAAAAAAGGAATATCTCCAGTCCTCTGGAATTCGAATAATCGTCCGACCCTGCGGAAAAAAAATCCTAAAGGATTCTTCAACCGGATTCATTCCTTCTCCTTATCCTTCTCCCCTTTCTCCAACTCGTCTCCTTCCCGCTTCACCTCCGCAGTCTCGACCGGCAGCTCCGCCCTCATGTAATACCGCCCGTCCTTTTGGATCTCGAAGAGGCCGTCATGCCGGATGAGGAAGAACTGCCAGGTGCCATCCTTGAGCCGGAGCCAGAACTCGCGGGCCGTCACTTCCGTGAGCGGGAGCCGGTGGGCCCGGGCAATGTCATGCCGGAATTTTTCAAGCGCTTCGATTGCGTACGTAAAATACAGGTCGGTGCGCCGGATGCGGACAAAGACGGTCCGGAATTTCTCGCAGATGATGAGGTCGAACGAATCGCTCCGGCCGCCGGGAAGGAATATCACCTCCCCGCGCCGTCCTGCAATGGCCAGCGCCTCATCGAGTGCCTGGAGCGGCGGCCGGCCCCGCTGCCGGCTCCTGCGCCGGCCCGGTCCCCCTGTTCTCCCCGCCGTCATCCGGCACCTGCTTTTGGCCCCGCTGCCGGGTGCGGGATTGCCGCAGCCGCCCGGCGCCCGAACTCCCGCTTCACCGGACGGGTCCGGACGCTTATCATATAGAAGTGGTGGTTTGTCCGGCGCACGCGGATCCAGTCCAGCTCCTCCCCGGCCTTCTGGATCCACTGAAAGACCACCTGCGGGATGAGCCAGAGCGGCACCCCGCCCTCGGTCTCGGTAGGCCGCCGGGAGATCAGGACCACTTCCGTTCAGCAGCACGGAGGATGTGCCGGGCGAGACGGTCAATCTTCTTTTGCAGCCGCGCCGGCAGCCGGAAAGGTTCCGTTAAGGAATAACATTCCCGTTGCAGCTCCCAATCCTCTTCCGGGAGGCTGCCCGGTCCTGCAATGCCGGAAAACTCATTGGCGGCACCAGAGAGATGCAGGCTTCGCATCACCGCGCCTCCGGGTCCTTCTCTTTTACAATGCGCAGCTCGCATTCAAGGTCGTCCATCCGGTACTCGAGGTCGTTGAACTTTGTAAGCAGCCCCCCGGCTGCCCGGTCCTGCCGTCCGGTGAGGGCAACGAACATGGTGCGGAGCGCTTCCTCAAGCTCCCCGTACGGCATGTCGGAGTCTTTTAAAAATACCCGCTCCGCAAGTTTCCGGCGGGCTTTCTCCGTCATCCGCGGCGGTGAAAACACCTGGCCCCGCAGGGCCGTGACCCGCTCCACCTGCCGGGGGGTGGCGGCTGCAGCCCCCGGTGTCCGGCCGGGCGTCTCCTTCCCGTTCGTGTTCTTTTTCCCATTCTTCCCTGCCGGGCCTGTTTTATCCCGGCTGTTCTCATGAATTCCGATAGGTATCCCTCCTGTGTGGATCCTGTGTATGTTCGGTTTGCAGTACCTTGAAGTGAAATGATAATCCGGAAATACGCGGGCAGTCATGCCGCCCTTGTACCGGATGTGCCGCCCTGTGCCGCTTTCGGATGAGACGTGCCCGTACCGTGGTACGATAAAATGGCGTGCCGTCCGGTGAGCGCAAAAGCGGCAGCTAACGATGCAAAACAGCGCGGGTGTGTCCCGCGGTCCCGGCGCGAACCGGGAAAATCCCACAGGTGCCCGCAAACGAGACCCTGTCCCGGCCCGGGAATACCACACGGTCCGGCCCGTTTTCCTCCGGCAGGACAATGCGGTACCCCATCAGGGTGCAGAGCAGCACCAGCTGGAAGACGATGATGGCCGCTATGCACTGCGCTTCGTAGAGCGAGTGCCCGAACGCCATGGCCTTCATTGTCAGCGGGATGCAGAGTTCGTGGAGCATTGTGATTAAACACCCAAAGCGGGAATGTGTTATATGTTTGCTGGTCGATTGTGCAGCATTTTATAAAAAGTTAAATTGAACCAGTTACCCCCGCAGAAGTCCCGGGGGAGCGCGGCAAAAAACGGCCGGGCGTATGGACCCGGCGCTTAGGTATCGCAGGGTGGAAGTGTTCGCGCCGGATGGCTTTTTTATGAAACCACTCGGGCTTAACCCCCATGGGCTGCGTGCCTCCGCCGCCCAATATCATCCCACCCCCTTCTTTGATGGAAAGGCCGCGTCCCGCGTTTACAGGGCCAGAGCCCCTGTTTCACCAAATCGACAACCAAAACGACAACCAAATCGACAACCTGATCAGGCTGTCACATACCGGGTCGCACGCCCCTTCCCTTCGGCCCGGAGGAGTCCCCTGTCTACCATCTGCTTCAGCTCTTTACCGGCAGCCTGGCGGGAGATACCGTATATCCGCATAAGGTCCCCGCTCTTGACCGAACCATGCATATGGATATATTCGATAATCTTCATCTGCCGTTCGGACACCGCGACCTGTCCTCCTGCCATCTTCCTGTGCTCATCGGACGAGAGCAGGAGCACACGCTCCTTTACCCGGGAGAGCGAGATCTCCACGCCCGAAAGGAAATATTCAAGCCACCCGGTACAGTCGGGGTAGGTCGTGTTCGTCTCTTTCAGCACCGCATAGTAGGCAGGACGGTCACTGTCATAGAAATCATCCAGCGTGAAGAACCGTTTGATATCAAACTCCTGCATGGCAAGAATCAGCGTAGCAAGTGCCCGGGCCGTCCGCCCGTTCCCGTCAACAAAGGGATGGATCCGGACCAGTTCATAGTGTGCAATGCCGGCAACGAGTACCGGGTGCATCCCGCATACCGCGTCCGAGTTCAGCCACCCGGCAAGGGCTTCCACCTGTGGGAGGACCTCTTTTGGCAGCGGGGGTGAATACACGACCTCTTTGGTGATGCGGTTCCCGACAACGACCCGGACTTTCCGGAATTTCCCCTCAAGCGCCGGATCTTCCAGCGTATCGCGGGTAATGTCCCGGTGGAGCCGGAGAATTCCCGCGATCGATAACCGGCCGGATTCCGGGTAGGAATCGATATGCTCAAGCACCCGGAGGTAATTGAGCACCTCCGCTTTTGCCCTCCGTGCTGCCATCACTTCCCGGCCCTCTGCCAGCTGGCTTACCTCATCCAGGGTCAGCGGATTTCCTTCAATGGCCGTGGACGCATGGGCGGCCCGGATGATCTGTTCCCGTCGCACCGATACCTCCCATTTCGACACGAGATGTGCATGAAGGATGACTTCCCGTGCAGCAGCAATATTGGCAAGCCGGTGGACCATCGCATGAGTGTATGAAAATACCGGTACAAACTCCGCGGGCTCCTTCATGATTTCTCCGTCTTTATCTCTTTTTGCCGGTCTCCTACATGGTCATTGTGGTTATGCTTCTGGAAATATCGTCCGGCTTTTGGTTACCTGCCCGCCTGGCTGTTTTTTTATTCCCCGAACAACTTAAAAAATATATCTTAACGGATCGGGCCAATAGTATTTATCCCGGAATAATGAGTATCCGGAAGATTCTCCTGAAGCCTCCCGCCCATAATTACCTTTGCCGGCCGTTCCTGTCCCTGTCGTGAAATTTCGGCCCCCGTTTGCAGGGTCATAGCACCCATCCAGCCGCGGGGCTGCCCCGGGGACAAACAAAAACACGTCCCAGCCCGACTTTTCCACTTGTAACCGGTCTATACCGGCCGATTTTTGGCAGGAAAATCAGGTGGACCCGACCGTTCAGGGCATAAAACAACTCTTCTTTGCCCAATCCGCACCCACGCCGGAAACAGCCCCCGCACGAGCCTCAGGCCCGACCACCCCATCACCAGCAGCAACGCGGCCGCCACAGGCCCCGTGACAGATACTATCCAGAGCTCGACAAGGAGCATCGCAAAGCACAGGATGATACAGAAGAGATAACCTGCAACAGCAAAAATGACGGGCAGCCGTTGTCTCGCATATGAGTTCATTTTCCGTCCGGGAAGACAGCCGCTATGGTCTACATGGTGCGGAAGTGTTCGCGCCGGATGGCTTTTTACAATAACGCCGGTCCCACCCCAAAAAAGAGGGCCCGCTGCACCCACTCATCGCAGGGAAGGCCGGTGCACACCGGGCCAGGCCCCCGGTTAAGAATCGTTCGTTTGCCCGCAATCACCCTCGACACCTGGGGTGCGCCCGAATACTATCCCGAGCAGCAGGAACACAACAACCGATACCATTGCGTAGCCGATGATCCCGATATCCCGGATCTGCATATTCGCAAGTGCCACACCGATTAATCCCGCGAGACTTAAGATCCCGCAGATAACCATCGTAACCCGGACTCCCGTCTCCAGCCTGCCCCCCTTAAACACCGGCGCGGCAAAGAGCATCGAGAGGGCAAAGAACCAGTCCCATGCAAAAATATCCAGCGCATAAACCGCCGATGGCCAGTTAAAGGAAAAGAGCAGGGAGGCCCCGGTCAGCCCGGCAGCTTCAATCTGGTGACTTACCGAAAGGACAACGAAGTGGACGCAGGACGTAATGCCCGCAAGAATGATCATAAAGACCAGTGCCATAAGGCTGTAGAACCTGGCCCCGGGAGATGCGTAAGCGTGGACAGCGACCATGGTGATGACCATCAACGGTGCTATGAGGATGATGAGCAGCTCCATAACCGTGAAGTAAGGATCGCCGATCGGGTCTGAGGGCGATGCAAGAGAGAGAAATCCGAGGACCGTTGTTACTGCATATACAACCAGAAGAACGGATACGGCCCAGGCTGCGGCCCTCCCGAATGCACGGTGCTGTGGTGTGAAACCTTCGTGAGACATAATACCACATTTTTTTATTCTTTTTTATTTGCTCATGAACCTGACGGCCGGGTCCGGGAGCACAGCGGCCACAGCCCGCCATCCGCCGCGAAGCCGACCCGGAGAATGCCCCTGGCTGCTATCTGCTTCAGCTCCTTTCCGGCACAGGCACAATCCACCGCATTTATCTCTAATCCGGAGCAACCTCCTGATCATGAAGATCGCATTCACTATCCTTCTGGTAATCCTTGCAGTCCTTGCCTGCGGGTGCACATCCACAGCCCCGGCAGCAGCCCCGGCAACCGCAACACCTGCGGAAACAACTTCTGCCATCCCCGACCTTGTCGGCACCTGGACGGGTCCGTCCGCGGGATATGACGAGGGCACCGGGTTTACCGATTACCACGACCTTGGCATCACCCTGGTTGTCACGGAACAGAAAGACCGGATCTTTGCCGGTCACATCCTTTTTACTGTAAACGGTACTGAATCCCCGACAGGGTTTGCCGGCGTCATCGGTCGTGACGGGAAGACATTTTCGATGTCCGAGCAGGCCGGCGGGTACAGCTTTGGGGAGATTACCGGGCCGGACACTATCGAAATTACCTACCTTGAGGACGGGTCACCCTACAGCGCGTCGGTGGACTCGTTCACACGGGTATAAGAACAGGTTCCGGAAAAACCATCCTTTTTTTACAGACCGGTCCACTCTTCCGGTTATTAATCAAAAAAAGTTTACCGGGCCCGGGGAACCGGGCACAGGTTGCCGACCTGGTTGATGCTGTACGCTGCCAGGATAGCCTCATCGTCGAGGTTGTTTTCCCGGATCCCGATTCTGCTCAGTTTGTCACGGATTCTTCGTATCTTTGTTGCAGTACTTATCATAGGATAGTCCTTACTTGGGCGGTGACACGATAAAGCGATGTATTATAAAAAAAAAGATTTTTCAACCCCCAAAAAAGGAATCCGATGGGATCTCCACACAATGCATCACCCCCGCTACGCCGCAACCCTCATTATCCCCTCCCGCCCAAACGAACCGTATGGAGCAGCCACTTCGCGATACCGTGTACGCCGGCACCCTGCTCTGGCTTGCCGGCTACCTTGCCTCCATGGCCGTGTATTTCTCATCCCTTACGTACGATTTCTGGGGGAAGGTTGTTCTCGTCCTTTACCTGCCGTGCACTGCTCTATTTACGTTCTGGTACTTTGCCGGTCGTGACTGTCCGCTCCGGTATTACGCGGGCGTGGGCCTTGCATGGAGCCTCATCGCGATTGTGCTCGACTTCCCTTTCATCGTGCTCCGGTTCGGGGCATGGCAGTATTACACGCCGGATGTATACCTGTATTACGCGGCAATGCTCCTCATTCCGGTCGGCGTTGGGATGTACCGGAAGCGGGAGACGGGGGAAGAGCCGGCCGGGTGAGACTTTTTTTTATCTCATGCCTTCCGGTACCCGGATGATATTTGCCCGGGAAAAATTCTCCGGTTCTGGGGCAACCCCTGCACCAAATCCCCCGCATTTATTTTCTTGTCCATGCTACTATTCTGGCGTATGAAGATTGCACTTACAATCCTTGTCATCGTCCTTGCAGCACTCACCTGTGGGTGCACGAGCACCGCCCCGTCTGCCGCTCCTGTCGCAACGACCATGACAGCAGCGGATGCTGCCTGCCCCGATCTTGTCGGCCTCTGGACCGGCACGTCCACCGGCCATATCAATACAAAAGGCTGGGTCGACGCGGGGACCCCGTCATTTGACATAACCGACCAGAGGGGGCTCGCATTCACCGGCACCAAGCAGTACACTGACCTGGACGGCGTGACAAGAACAGAAGAGTTCTCTGGTGTTATCACGAAGCATGGCGGGATCTACATTGCCGAGAAAGAGACCGGAGTCATCATAGGCGACCTGACAGGGGCAGACACGATGGAACTCGTCTACATCGATGACGGGAACAAAGCAAAGGCGTTCATCTACCTGCTCGAGCGGAAGTAGAGCTGAGTTTTCTCTCATCCTTTTTTTTAAAACACCTGCCGGCATTACTGCAGGGGCCGGGATGACGGGCATGAACCCTAAAATCATGCCTCTGTGGTCAATTTGCCGCCCGCACAACCAGTACAGGCCGCTTCCCGTTCATCACCATGTCCTGCACAAGACTTCCGGAGAGGAAGTCGACAAGACATCCCTTACTGGACGTGTTCATCCAGATGACCGAGACATTCTCTGCATCGGCGACCCGGACGATCTCCCGGGCAGGCTCCCCTTCAGTAACAACCGTTTTCACCTTTACCCCTCCGCTGACAAGCATATCCCCGATTGCCTCAAGCCGGGCACCCGCATCCGCCCGGGCCGGTGCTTGTGCATTATCCGGCAGGACATGGATGAGAATGATCTCCTGTAAGCCTTTTGTCCTGCCGGCGCACGCGACCGTTTTTGTTGAGAACTCAGAGAAGTCGGTGGGGCAGAGGATCCGGGAAAAGATACTGCGGCAGAACTTGTTGTAGTTCTCCTTATCGAGCGTATCGACCAGCCGGTTGGGCATGACCAGCACGTTCGTCCTGCTTACCCGGCAGAGGATCGTTGCCGGGACACGACCAAGGAGAATACCGACTTTGCAACTTTTCACATATCCGTTGATGACAATGAGGTCCGTGTCCTGTTTCACCGCGGTCTTCAGGATGGCACCGGGGATGTCATCGGACGAGACCATCTCCATCTTCACGCTGAGGTTTGGCTGAAGTGTTTTGAGGAACTGCTTTGCTTCGTCAAGGTAACCCTTATTCGCGTTCGTAACCAGCATCTCGATCTGCGGGATAGGGAATTTTTTGACGATATGGAGTAAGACAATCTCGCGGATATCGGGAAAACCGGAGATGCACTCAAGTTCTGCCTGTGCGTGGGTGGAAAAGTCAGTAGGGAATAGGATCTTTTCAAACATGATCGTTGCTCATGGCAGTATCATGAAAAGACCAGCTGCTGCCCCGGCCTTTTTGAGATCTGCCTGAATTTAATCAATAGATCCCGCTGGCGATATTTAAGGATATCTGGGGTGGGCCGGTCTATCCGGCCTGGCGGGTCCAAACCCTCCACCGGGAGATAGTTGTCATGAGGTGTCATCGACAGAAAATCTTGCGGTCCTGACGTGAGAAACTGGTCTGCACGGGAGACAGGGGCACCCGGTGCCTGCATTATCTCTGTTAAGCGGGTCCTTGTGCCGGGTGCGGAGAACTGCCAAAAATAAAAAG
>CAZMCL010000032.1:0-11287 GCA_964564375.1 uncultured Methanoregula sp.
GGAGACAAACTCTGCAATCTGTTCCACGATCTCGGTCTGCGGGGTGATGGGGTAGGCGGCTATTACATCGGGTATCGCCTGTTTAACTGCTTCGGCAACCGCCTTGTTGCCGGTCGCGATCTTCTTCATGGTGCCATCTCCTCTGCCGCGAGTTTTGCAAAGTTCTTTGCAATGTGCTGTTTCAGGATATCCACAATCTTGGGATCGATGCCCTTGAACCGGCCCTGGGGGGTAAGGTAGTCCTCGAGCGGGATGGGTTTTTTCATCGCCACTTTGGACTGGGGTCCGATGGTGAGTTTTCCGTACTCGCGCTCGTAAAGTACCCACATGCCGGATTTTACGGCGAGTTTGCCTATCTCAACGGTCTTCTCGGTCGAGTACCGCCAGCCGGGTGGGCAGGGAGCAAGGATGTGGATGAAGCTCGGGCCCCGGAACGAGAGGGCTTTTTTCACTTTCTTGAAGAGGTCCTGCGGGTACGCTGCGGCGGCTGTTGCCATGTAAGGCGGATCGTGTGCGGCGATGATCCCGTCGATGTCCTTCTTGAAATCGGTCTTTCCTGTGGGGGTTGTGGTGGTCTTTGCCCCGAGTGGGGTAGCCCCCGACCGCTGCATGCCGGTATTGCCGTAGGCCTCGTTATCGTAGCAGATATAGAGGAAATCGGTTCCCCGCTCGAATGCACCGGACATGGCCTGGATGCCGATATCGAGCGTCCCCCCGTCACCGGCGTAAACAATCACGTTTGTCTTCTTCCCGGCAGCCCGGAACGCGTTGCTCATGCCGGAGGCACAAGCGGCGGCAGCACCAAACGCGATGTTGTAGACCGGGACATTGAATGCTGTGTTCGGGTAGATGCCCTGGATAACGCTCGTACAGCAGGCAGGCACGACAAGCACGGTGTCGGGCCCTGATGCCTTGAGCACATACCGGAGCGCGAGCGAGTCGCTGCACCCGGCGCATGCCGAAGAACATTTCAGCACGTATTCTTCCTTTGGGATTTCGGCGATGGTATCCAACTCCTGCAGTGATTGTGAACGATCGAAGAGCGCGATATGCGGCCCGAGGATCTATCAGTATTTATCATCCCTGTTGGAGAAAAAAGTATCAGATCCGGTCTTCTTCTACGGCCCGGCAATCGGTTGCCGGTCTATATGCCAAAACAGGTGCTTAAAAAGGGTCTGGCGTGGATACTTACGGTGACGGATGCCTGAACCGGTAAAGTCCCCGCGGAATCCCGATCTCGAACCGCACCCCCTCCCCTGGAATTCCGGTCTCCTTAATGCTCATCTCGGAGACTTCCAACAGGTCGTGGATGAAGAAGAGGGAGAACCCCGATGTAGTCCCGACATTACGCAGGAAGAGCTCTTTTTTCTGTTCATCCGGAATTCCGACCCCGTCATCCTCGTAAACCAGAGTAAGGCCGTCAGCCGTCTCGCAGCAGCTGATGTGAATGCTGGTTGCCTTCACCCCGTGCATCTTGGTGTTGTCGATGAGGTGGCTGAAGACTTTGGTAATAACGGGATCGCAGAAGATCTCAAGATCCCCTACGTCGATGACCATCCGGATGCTGCCAAGTTTGGCAAGCGAGATGATCATGTGGAGTATCTGGCCGAGGTTGATCCATTCCTGTGGGTGAATGCCCATCTCCTGGTACTCCTTGGTGTACTGGAGCTGCTGGTGAATGACCTTTAACACCTCCTCCTCGCTCCGGATGAATTTCTTCATCGTTTCGTCAGTAACAAGGTCCTTGCTCAGTTCCACATAACCCCTGAGGCCGGTCACCTTGTTCTGGATGTCGTGCCACGCCACGATATTCATCAGCTGGAGTTTCTGGTTGACGATGCGTAGCGCCCGGTCCTCGCGTTTTCTCCGGGAGATGTCACGCGAGATGGCGATCACGTACGTTTTCTGGTTGAGTTTGGTAAACTGGGCGCTCACTTCAACCGGCAGTTTGATGCCGTCGCTGCGCAGGACATCCGTCTCGAATCTTACCTCGCCCTTTGTAAGGAGTTCCATCATAATTGCCCGCGACTTCTGGGGCAGCTCGCGGGAATGAATTTCGAGGAATGTTTTTTTGAGCAGTTCCTCTTTTTTCTGCCCGGTCTGCAGGAGCGCCACCTCGTTTGCGTCTGCAATCCTGCCCGGCATACCCGACGGGGTGATCTCAAAGAGGTAAATTGCATCATTGGAATTTTTGAAGATCAGGTGGAACTTTTCCTCGCTCTCGGCAAGCTTCTCCTCCGCCTGCTTGCGGTCGGTGATGTCGATGAAACTCTCAAGAAGATACTGTTTTTGCGACAGGATGGTCGGGATGACTGTTTTCAGGATTGACCGGGGACCGTTTGCTGTCATAAGGATCCGCTCGGTATTGTCAATCGACTGGTCAAGATCCGTAACCGGACAGCTTCCCACTTCCGTCGGGCAGATGTACTGGTGGCAGACCGATCCGATGATCTTCTCCCGCGGGTTTCCGATCATCATCGCTGCTGCAGGGTTGATGTCAATAATGATATGAGTCTCCGGATCGATGATGACAAGACCTGTCTGGATCGAGTTGATGATGGTCTTGAGGTAGTTCTCGCTGTTCCGAAGCGCCTCTTCAACATGTTTGCGCTCGGATATGTCACGGGCGATACCCAGAATATCGAACGGCCGGCCTTCGCGCAAGCGCAGGCGGCTGTTCACCTCGAAAGGTTTGTATGATCCGTCGAGTGCCCGGAGCTGCACCTCATAGAGTGCATCGGTCTCGGTCTGCTCTCTCTTCTTACTGATCTCTGCTGTCACCCTCTCGAGTGATTCGCCCGAAAGGAATTGGCTGATATTCTTCCCGATCAGCTCCTCCGGGCGGTATCCCATGATCCGCTCTACCGCCGGGCTGATAGTGGTTAAAACCCCAGAGAAGTCAATTGTATAAATCACATCGATTGAGTGCTCCACCAGTTCCCGGAACTTCTCCTCACTCTCTTTAAGGGCATCCTGTACCCGTCGCCGCTCGGTGATATCCCTCGTCACCCCGATGACACCCTGCGGTTCACCGTCACCGGCCCGGATGAGGCTTATTGCCACCTCCGCCCAGATGGATGAACCGCTTTTACAGAGGTATTCCATCTCAAGGATCTGGGGAGACAGAGCATCTGTCTGGCCGTGTTCGATACTTGCAAGAACCTCGTTCCTTGACTGAACCAGGCGCTCGAATGAATCCGGCGTCAGGCACTGATCAGGTCGAAGGTGCAGGTACTCATCAGGGGTGTAGCCGGTCAGGGAGGTTACTGACGGGCTGATGTATGTAAGTTGCATTTCCCTCCCGGCAGTCCAGATCACATCGCTGACATTGTCAGCAAGAAGGTGATAGTGGTGTTCGCTCTCCCTGAGTGCCTCTTCAGCCTGCTTGCGCTCGGTGATATCCGTAGCAAAATTCAGGGTAGCGGGTTTTCCGTCCCACGGGACGATTACGGCATTTATTTCCAGCCAGTGCATTATCCCCCTGGCATCGAAAACGCGGAGTTCCCCAAGCGGATTGACCACCTCCCCTTTGATGCGGCGCATGTGACGATCAAAGGCTGCCGCCTTGTCATCCGGGTGGACAATATCGATGAAATTGTGCTGTCTTAAGTAATCCGGTTCGAACCCGATGAGTTCTAACCCGTTTTGATTGCAGAAGGGAATAATTCCGTCCTGAATAACGAAAATGGCCTCATTCGCGCTCTCGACAAAGGAACGGTACCGCTCTTCGCTCTCCTCAAGAGCGTTCAGGGCCTTCTTCTGCTTGGTGATGTCACGACAGACCCCGAGAATCTCGGTCTCGTCCAGATCGGTTCCGGCGAGGAGCGTTGCTACAATCTCAACCGTGATGATAGAACCGTCCTTTCGTACCTGGTCAACGCGGTGTGTCTGGATCCGGGCCGATTCGTCACCGGACCGGATTACATCCAGCACTTGAGGAATGATGTTGTTAACATAGGTGAGGGCTTCGGGAGTCAGGATGTCTGCCAGTGTCATGTCCATCATCTCATCGGCTGAATATCCCAGCAGGTTGTATACCGAGGGGCTGACGAAACAAAAGCGCAGGGATTCGAGGTTGAGGATCCAGATGACATCCCCGGTATTCTCGGCTATGAGACGGTACCGTTCTTCGATCTGCTTCAATGTGATCTCGGCGGTCTTCCGGTCCGTGATGTCTGTGACGATCCCTTCAAGTGCCACAATATGCCCGGTGTTGTCCTTAACTACCGTGTTTCGCTGGTGGAACCAGCGGGACTCGCCCGATGTATGGATAATCCGGTACTCATACTCCAGCGGAATGTCTCCTTTTGGCATCCGCTCCCACTGTGCAGCGAGCTTCTCCTGGAAGTCAGGGTGAATGATCTCCTGCATGAGGTGGAGATTTTGGCAAAACTCATCCGGTGTATGCCCGGTCAATACAAGGGCAGCCGGACTCACGTACTCGAATTTTTTGTCCGGCATGGTGAGCCGGAAGATGATGTCCCGGGAATTCTCCGTCAACCGCCGGTATCGCTCCTCGCTCGCGCGGAGGGCGTTTTCTCCTTTTTTCCGCTCCGTTGCATTCCGGGAAATAACTGCAACTCCGATCACGTCCCCGTCCGGGTTACGGATAGGTTTGAATGAGGGTTCCAGGTACTGGCGGCTGAGTGAATGGTCGCCAAAATACTCCTCGACCATTACGATCTCTCCTGAGAGAGCCAGGTCAAGGCTCTTTTTCATCACTTTGTTATCTTTCTCGATGGCGATGAAATCCAGAATGTTTTTTCCCTGTTCGATATTCGCCCCGAAGAGGGCGTTCATGGTCTCTGCATGCTGCCGGTTGAAGCTCGTGTAGCAGTAGTTAGTATCAAGAGAGTAGATATCGGAGACCGCGCTGTTGATAATGCCCGAGAAAAGGGTGTGCTGCAACTCGATCTCACGGTATGCTGCTTCCCGCTCCTTCTCAAGGCGTTTTCGTTCGGAGATGTCGGTAAATACGGTGGCAAACCAGCCTTTCTTCGGGGAAAACACAGAGATATGGAAATGCCGTTTCAGTGGTACGAAGAAGGTCTCAAATTTTTCAGGTTTACCGCTCGAAGCGACTTTTGCATAGATCTCCAAAAAGGGTGCGTCATCCGTGCCGTAACCCTCCCGTGCAGTCCTGCCCCGTATCTGGCTTGCCGGAATGCCGGTGTTAGCCTCGAATGATGGATTGACCTCAACGATCCGGTAATCTATTGGAACTCCTGAATCATCGCAGAGGATCTCATGGAGGGCGACACCCTCCTCCATGGACTCAAAGACCGAACGGAATTTTCTCTCGCTCTCGGTGAGGTTCTCTATCAGTACTTTAAGATCCTCCTTTTTTGCAACCATGAATGAAGGTTCCACCACCCGGTTTTGTTAATGAACCGTAATGCTGACCAGAATATAATACGTTTGGCTATCTGCCCCGCAGGCCATTGCTATCTGTTATACATCTCCCGGCTTTTACTTTCACCCCGCCCGGTTTGGTGTATAAACCTCACCTGTTGCAACATGGTATGTGGGGAGGGCGATAATCCCTTAAGTGTCAGGTGCCAAAAAAGCGCATCGCTCCTCCCGACCTCTCAAAGACCCAAAAGAAACCCTTTTTTTCTTTTTTGGCGTATATCTCTGGTATACGCTCACGCACAATGATAATATATTTAGGCATCGTCTCTCTAATGTCTGCTATGGCTCTTCGCTCCCTGAATCTTCCCGGCGTCGGGACCAAATATGAAATCGAGACTGACAAGGGAGATACGATCGCGATCTTCTTCACAAAGAACGGCACGATCCAGATGTATACCCTCCAGAAAGGCTGCAACACACCCAGTGCGGCGGTCATGACTCCGGTGGAAGCACGGAGACTGGGAAATATCCTCACCGGTGCAATCATTGAAGCCGATCAGGAAAGCGTGGAGATTGCGTTCTCGGCGCTGGCTGACCTGAGGGTCACCATCCATACTTTCTATATTCCGAAAAGCATTACCGGAAAAACCATCGAGGATCTCCAGATCCGGGCAAAGACCGGTGCAACGGTCATCGCGGTCTGCCGGCACGATACGAATATCATCAATCCGCCCCCCTCATTTATTTTTGATGACGGGGATGCCGCACTGGTCATTGGAGAGAGCGACCAGATAAAAATGTTCGAGCGCGAAATAATGGTGAAGTAATGGAAGGCTTCATCATCGCGCTCTTTGTCTGTCTGGTGCTTGCGCTTATTACCAAATATCTCTCGATTCCTGCTATCCCGTTCTATATCCTTGCTGGTGTTGTTCTGGGAAAAGCGGGGCTGGGGATCGTCCAGTCGAATGAGATCAGCCATTTCTTCTCTGAGATGGGCCTGATCTTTTTATTGTTCTTCATGGGCCTGAGCCTGAAGCCGGAACGGATCGCGGCCAACCGGTCCGCGGTCCTGACAAGCGGGATCATCGACCTCAATGTGAATATGCTCCTCGGGTTTGCCGGTGCATACCTTCTTGGCTTCTCCATTGCCGAGTCGCTCATCGTTGCCTCAGCGTTCTATATCTCGAGTTCCGCGATGGCAATCACATCCCTCGTAGAGAACCGGAAACTGATGCTCCGTGAATCGGAGACGGTCATCTGGCTGATGGTCTTTGAGGATCTTGTCCTAATTGTCATCTTCGCGGTCTTATCGGCAGGAGACAAGAACCTTATCGAGTTCTTTGCCAAGATCCTCATCGTGCTGGGACTCCTCTACCTGCTTGCCAGTTACGGGAAGGAATTTCTCGTCTCGATTTTGGACCGTGATGACGAACTCCCCATTCTCTTCACGTTCGCAGCTGTGCTGACAACGGCATCGTTGGCCCTTGTCCTGCAGGTACCGGAGACTATGATTGTGATTGCACTCGGAATGGCATTTGCGACAACGGACCCGGATGCGTTCGAACAGCACGCCCGCCCGTTCAAGGACGTCTTCCTTGTCATTTTCTTTGTCTTCTTCGGGGTCACCATCGACTTTTCCGGCGGTGCAGACTGGTTTATCATCACGGCAATCTGTATCCTTGCCCTCCTCAGCAAGCTCATTTCAGGCCTGCTCACCGGCCTCATGATCCACGGGTCCGCCCTGTCCGGTATTGAGATCTGGGCAAACACCACCAGCCGTGGCGAGTTCTCGATAGCACTTGCGGTACTCTATGGTTCGCCCCTTGTCGCGACAACGATCGCTGTAATGGTTATCGTCACCTCCATTGTAGGGTCCTTTGCCGGGAAATACAGCACATGGATGCGCCGGGGAATCGTCACCCGCAGCCGGAGAAAAGCGCTCATGCACCGCCCCCATGCGGGCAGATAGCCGTTACTCGATCAGCACAAGGCCGATCGAATGAATGTGGGAGTGGATGATCTTCCCGTACTCCATATCCTTGCACTGGATGGTATTGAATTCCCACCCGATGTTATGGGCGGTGACGACATCGTCCGGAGCAATATCCTCTGTCGCCACCGCTTTTCCCCGCGAGTGCTTTGAGGGATTTGGTCTCTGCCAGAAGGGTTCTCTCCATTATCCACCACTCAACAAAAGATGACAATTTCTATGGATAATGGTTATGGATCGGAGTCTCTTCCTGCTCTTCAGGAACCATGTTCGGTTCCTGAAACGTGTTGGCGATCGTTGCCCCTTTTTGTGATGATGCGCTGGACAATAAGCCGGGAACTTGAGAGATCGCCGTCAGGGAATTTCCCGATACGTACAATCTTTGCCGGAAGGTTCCTTTCCGCAAGCTGGACCCTGAGTTTTTCCTCATTGAACATCTGGTTGAACCCGATTGTTATGATATCGGGGCGGATCTTTCCGATAGGGAGGAACATGTCTTTCTCGTCCCCCAGCATGGCATGGTCAACGGGCTTTAAGGCCGCCACCATCTGGAGCCGCTGGTCCTCGGGCACGATTGGGTGGGGCTTGTGTTTGACATTAACGTCCCGGGCAACGATGACAAAGAGCTCGTCTGCGAGTTTTTTGGACTCTTCAAGATAGTAGAGGTGCCCAGGGTGGAGGATATCGAACGTGCCGGTGGCAACCACGCGCCGCCCGCTCATGCAATCACCTCGAGTTCGCACGGTTCGCCGTTCGCCCGGAAGCATTGCCAGTTGCGCTTCCCGTACGGGTAACCGATGATCAGGTGGAACCTGCCGGTCCTTGGGAAGAAGTTCACATCTGCATTGGATGGCCGGAGCACGCCGTTCGGGTGACTGTGGACGCTGCCGGCAAGGTGACAATCGAGCGGCATCATATCATAGAAGAGCGAGGCGGAATCCTCGCCTGCTATGGTTCCGGGAAGCAGGTTCACCTCTTCCATGACCCCGTCCCGTTCACGGATAAGGGCGACGAACTCGTTCGGGTGGTTCTCGCGCCCCATCTGGAGTAGGAGAGTGAGGAGATCCTGTCTGATGCCGTGGATGTTCATGGTCTTTTAAAAACTCGCAAATACTGTACTGATATTTGGTGCTGCCAGAAAAAAAACCTCGTCTTTAAAAAAAGGTTATCTCTCGACTTTTGCGAGTTCTTCTGTCAGGTCCTGCGAGAGATCGATACCGGTGAAGTCGCCGCTTGTCGGGAGCACCATGGCAAATCCCGGTGTGATATCATATTCAACGGTTGTTGCGGATGGCACGGTCACGTCGAGGATGTGGCCACCGGTTTCGTGGTCATCGCTGAGGTAGTGGAGGTGGTAGCCCGGGACATTGACACTCTTGAAAAAGACCGGGGTATAGAACCCGACAATGGTGCCGGTTGTATCGGTATAGGTATAGACCGACTGGTTCTTTGCTGCTTCTGAAAGCGTGGGATATGGCTCCTCTTGTGCCGGTATCGCACGGACTTTCATGGAGGGGAATGTCCCATGCATCCGAACCGCGTAGATCATGTTGCCGGTCGGGAGCTGCGTCTCCATCACGGACGTGAATGTCGAAAAGTTCATCGGGGCGCTCGTGATGGCCGTAGTGTCTTTTGAAAAGTATGTCACTGTGGCAAACGGTGTCATCTGGCTGTCGTCAGCCGTGGAAATGCTGCCATCGGCTTTTGCCTGGTATACAACCCCATCAATCACGATCATCTCACCGTCAAGCGCTTCGAACGTGCCAATCCCGAAGTCCCCGTGCGTTCTCAGCTTTTTAATTGGCTGGACCCCGTCAAAGACGCCCAGCATCAGCGCGTCGATGGTCGAGATCTGGTAAAGCGTGTCGCGGCCATCATTGATCGCAGCATCCTTCTGGAGACTTATATATACAGATACCCCGGCAAAGACGATCATGACAGCAACGCCGATGCCAAGGAAAAATTTCAGGTTATCCATGATGGTGAATGGAGAAATTATTTTTTGCCGGTAACCTTGATGATGTGGAACCCGAACTGGGTCTTGATGGGCCCTACAACCTTGCCGACCTCCTCTTCAAAGGCGACCTTCTCGAACTCGGGGACCATCATGCCCTTGCCGAACCAGCCGAGATCGCCGCCCTGCTTGCCCGAGGGGCATCCGGAGAATCTCCGGGCGACTTTGTCAAACTCCTCTCCATCTGCAAGGCGCTTCAGGATCTGGTTTGCCTGGTCTTCGGTTTTTACCAAAATATGGGATGCGCGTGCCTGTGATGCCATGCTGTACAGGTGCCTTTTTTATAAAGATAAAAGGTTGGATCCAGGGATTCAGAATTCTCCGTCCTGCTCAAAGCTCCGCCCGTACCGGATTGCAAGTTCCGCTTTATACAGTTCCCGGCCAAGGTAGCCGGCATGATCGAGCAGGGAGACATTCCCCTGGGTAAGGATCGTGTGGAGCATATCCTGCCAGCGGTGTCCCCGCACAGCCCGGCCCTGAACTACCGCCACGATTGTGTCTCCTTCAATGCCGATCCGGAAATTTCCTTTCGGGTCGTACTCGATCTCCTCTGGCATCTCCTGTGCGGCAATTGTCGTATCCCAGGCAAGCGGGGGTTCACGCCGGCGCCGTTTCTCCTTGAGGATGAGAAGATCGATGCCGAGATCCTTGGGATACGGCCGGTCCCGTGCCAGCACCATCATCTCCGTTGCCCTCCGCATCTCCCGGACGGATCCATGGGTCTTGTCGGAGTGCTCGCTCGTGAAGATGACTGCTGCTCCCACCTCCATCGCCATCCCGGCAAGGAGGGCGTTCATACCGACAGAGTCCGCATCGAGAAGTTCTGTCACGTTTCCTGCCCCGAAGAAGAGAGGATAGCGCGACTTTTTGAAGTTCTTTAATGAGGTGACCAGACCGGAACCGGCCGGCTGGAGGAGCGGATCGGCGATGATGCAGCGGATGCCGGCAGCCTTTGCCATGGCAATGTTCTTTGCAAGTGTGCTTTTGCCCGGCACAATGATCGCTGCAACACCGGCTTTTTCGATGGCAGCTCCCACCTTGGGGATGTTCTGTTCATGCAGGCTGAGGATGAGATCTGCCCGGACAAGTGCCGCCCTAATAAGTTCCGGGTCCTGTGTGTCGGCAGCGAGCGGCCGGTCAATCCCATCGAGTGCGGAGAAGACCCGGCGCACATCTGCGGGTGTTGCATCGAACCCGAACCCGAGGTCCACGATGTCAGCGCCATGGGCGAAGTATCGTTCAACCATCTTGCGGATATTTTCCCGGTGATGGGCATCCATGATCTCGGCAAGCACCTTCATCCGCGATCCGTCGCCGATCTTCACCCCATGGATAATAAAATCCGCACCGGCAGCCTGTTCGAGATCTGCCACCCGTTGTATCGCTTCGTCCGCCTTTTTTGCGGCAAGAAACTCATCGGCCGGTACCGAGCGCGAGAGCGTGATGGATGGAATGGCAGGCAGGATCATAACAAGATCGGCAGCATGTTTTGGCCCGCGATAAATCGGGATCCCGGTCTCGCGTTCCACTCCTGCGAACGACGCGGTACACATGCCGGAGACGATGACAAGATCGTATCTTTTCCGGCCAATGAGTTCCCGGAGGCGATGCGGCGTGAGGAACGATGCAATTTCTCCTGTCACCACCACATCGGCGTCGAACCCCGCGGCTGCTTTTCTGACCATATCTTCGGTGGCCACGCCGGTGGGGAGGAGAATGCGCATAAGTTCCCTTAATACCTGAGAGATAAAAACACTATGATCAGATGCTTACCTGCGACCTGCACGTACACACCAGTTTTTCCAAAGACGGCGAGAGCAGTGTCGAGGAGATTCTCCGAAGAGCTGAAGAGCTTGGCCTTGATGCCATTGCCATCACGGACCACGATTCCGTAGACGGGGTAAAGCGGGCACTTGCCATCTCGTCACAGG
>CAZMCL010000033.1:0-11077 GCA_964564375.1 uncultured Methanoregula sp.
ACGATGGCAAAGGATCTCGGGGCCGGCGCTCTCCTCCTGAGGGACGGCCCCCTCCGCGTATCGCACGAGAGCCACAACCCGGTCCTCACCCGCATTGCCCTGGCCTGCAAGGACAAGGACATCGGCCTTGCCGGCATCTCCAAGCGCTCGGCCGCAACCTGGGGCGGGGGCCACCCGCTCCTCCCCGCGGTCTTCGGGTTCGCACAAACCCACAACATCCCGGCTCCATGGTGGATCAAAATCGATCCCGCCATCCTCGACCACGCGGCCTTCCCCCAGTGGCAGCACGGCGAGATGTACGTGGCCTGCCTCCACCCCCGCTCGAAAGGGCCGCTCAAGATCGAGCTCGCGAAAGACACGGAGAATGCCCATGAAATTATGGACCGGCTGGCGGGCTGCTCCGCGGACGGCCGCATCCCGGGCTACCCGTATCCCCTCTTCGACGCCCACCGCACGGTTGTCCTGACCGAAGAAATAATCGACCAGGTCAGAGGCGACCTGCTCGGCAGGCTGGCAGAGGCCGGCATTGATCGGCAGACTATTGAGATCCTGTTCGGAGATTATCATGATGAATTTGCGCGATACTGAAACCGCTGACACATCCAAGTACCGGCTCATTGGCAGGAGCGTTCTTGCCTACCGCTTCATCGCCCCCCACAGCGAGACCCTCTACATCGGGGATATCAAGAAGATCGTGGACAAGACCAAGGGTGCCACCTTCTTTGCCAAGATCACCGACCTCTCGCATGACGCCAATTTCGCTGACCCCAAATGGGACACCCGGGCCTATGCCGAGCAGTTCTACGGCCTGGGAGAAGACGTCTTCATCACGGTCGATGCAGTCCCGCTCGGCTTTGTCGACATGGATGGAAAATTCCACAAGCCCCGCACCATCCCCTCCAAGTTCTCGACCGTGGAGGACCCGACCGCAGAGGACTTTTGTTTCCTGACCGAGCAGATGGGCGAGATCGAGGTTGGCCTGATGCGGAGCGGCCAGGACGTGATCAAAGACGTTGCCGTAAGAATCCCGGCCCGCGTCCTCCCGCAGCACATGGGCGTATTCGCAACAACCGGCATGGGCAAGTCCAATTTCATGAAGACCTTCTGCGCCTCGTGCATGAAAGTCCAGAAGTTCGGCCTCCTCATCGTGGACCCGCACGGCGAGTACGTCAGCGGCGGGAAATCGTCCACGGGTGAGCCCACAAAAGGCCTCGTCCACTACACGAATGGCAGGGACGGCCTTGCCATCTTCACGATCCGGGGCGAGGCCGACCGGAAGAAGTACGCCATGAACCGGCTCTGGCTGGAGTACGATGATTTCAAGGCAAGCGACCTCTCCATCCTCCACGACCTCTCCGCCCCCCAGTACGATATCATCGAGGCCCTCGGCCGGGCGAGCGGCAGGGAGATCATCGCGTTCTTCGAGGATGTGGACCCGGAGATCTTCCCGATAAAAGACGCCGCAGCCCTCGGCATAAAGGAAGGCAGCCTCGCGTGGCAGATCCGGAACTCCATGGGCGGGCCGGTTCGGGTCATCAAGCGCCAGATCGAGAACCTTACGAGAGGTAACGCAGCGTTCTTCCGGCAGGCAGGGTCCGCAATCCCCGAGATCATCAAAAACCTGCACGACAACCGGGTCGTCCTTATCGACATTCCGGACATGGGTGAGCGCAGCGAACTCTTCGTCCTCTCGGTCATCACCCGGATGATCATGGAGAAGCACCGGAGTGAAGCCCGGGGTTTTGGCATTGACGACAAACAGGAGAACGGCCACCAGGTCCTCATCACCATCGAGGAGGCCCAGAGAGTGCTTGCCAGCGGCGGTGCGTCCACCCAGATCTTCCGCGAGTGCGCCATGGAAGGCCGGAAGTTCGGTGTCGGCCTCTGCGTCATCACCCAGCAGCCCAGGAACGTGGACGCAAAAGTGCTCGCCCAGATCAACACGTTCGTGGTCATGGGCCTCGGTGACCGGGGCGACCGCGACATCATCATGGGCAGCGCCAAGCAGGACCTCTCCAAAATGGAGATCGAGATCCAGACACTTGACCGGGGCGAGGCCATCATCTCAACAATCGGCATCCCGTTCCCGGTCTCAACACGGATCCACCGGTACGAGGACTACATTGCAACCCTCAACGCGGAGAAGAAACGGGACATCCGGCAGGGGCTTGAGAGCGGGTTCTCGTAACGGGAAAATGGTTGCCGGATTATACTGTACAGACAATTCACAATATTTTTCTTCTGAATTTCCCGATACCTGAAGTGCAGTGATGCACGCAGAAAAGAACAGCAGGGGGCACAAGGCCATGACGAGACTGGATGATTACTTAAAGCCGCTGGACCAGGGCATCTGGGAGGTTGTGATACCGAAGGACACGGTTACCGAGCCCCTCGATACCGGATGGAAAAAGTCCGGAATCAATGTCCCCTCCCCGGGCACCATCGCAAGTTACCGGAAAGGCCGGTTCCACGTGCACGAAATGAGGACCGAATGGCGGGTGCACCTTGACCGGTACGATCCAAAAGAGCATCCCCTGCTGCACCTCGTGGATGACGCTCCCCTGGTCCTCATGATCAGCGACACGTTCATGACGCTGGTCATGGATACCAAAAGGACAGATAACAAAAAAACCGCAGATGTCTTAAAAACCCAGCGGTTCATCTGGCAGGAACAGCTCATTTTCGGGCTCGTCCTGTGCCTTGTGGGGCTCTTCGTCATCAATAACCCCGCAAATTTTTTCAAGAGCCTGTTTGAGCAAATCATTCCCTGTATCATTATTGGTCTTGCAATCCTACTCCTCGTAAGGCCGTTCCGTACCAGGTTACCGGAGAACTATCGGGCCGTGGACCTCTCCTGCGGAATCGGTATTTTTTGTGCAGGGATCTTTGCATTTTTCCTGCCGCTGGCCCTCTGGGTGATATTCATCCTCGTTATCCTTGCAGCATGGATGATCGCAAGTGCCGTGATGCTGCTATTACGCGTAGCAAAAGGACGGCATGCCGTTCCCGAAGGGTTTTACAGCCGCTTGGCGATCGGTATCGTCTCGCTCCTGCTGGCAATCCAGCTTTTCCTCAGCCCTGCCGGTGTCCTGTTACTCTTAATGGAAATTCTTGGCGCTGTCACGTTACTGCTGGGAATAACATTGTGCATTAACGGGTTGCGGCTGAGGACGTGGATGAAACAGGTCCCGGCACCATAACGATGCGGATGATACGAACCGGGATTATTTCCCGCGTAGAAGAGGACGGGCATCCGCGAGGGGCCCGACGAGCAGGTTCTTGTAACTTTTTTTTAAAGTACCGGAGGCCGGCTCTATACTCCGGCCATCCGGAACATTCCCTCCGGCACCCGGATCTCGAACCGGGCGCCTTTTTCCGGTTCCCCGGTCTCCGTGATGGTGATTCCCGTTAAGGAAAGAATTTCCCGGGCTAAAAACATCCCAAGACCGGTGTTCTTCCCGAATCCCCGCTCGAAGATCCGCTCCTTCTCGCCCGCGGCAATCCCGGCCCCGTTGTCCTCCCATACCACGACAAGGTCCTCTCCCGATGGGTGGGCCGACACCCTGATCCTGCTCACCCTCTTCCCATGCCGGATCGCGTTATCTAAAAGGTTAAAAAAGACGCGCTCCAGCATCGGGTCGGCAAACACCCCGACGCCCTTCACGTCTGCCGAGAGGGAGATCGTTTCCGGTACAAGCCCGCGGGGCATGACCGTGTCCAGATCTGTCCACTGCGGCTCATGGGCCCCGAGGTCCTGGTACACCCGGGTGAATTCTATCTGGGACCGGATTACTTCCGTGGCTGATTGAATTTTCTGCAGGGATTCTGCCAGTGTGGGATCGCTGCACTTCATCTCGGCGACCTTTAAAAACCCGAGAATGATGGAGATCTTGTTGAGGATATCGTGCCGGGTGATACCGCTAAGCAGGCCAAGCTGGCGGTTTGCAAGCAGGAGGGCATCCTCAGCTCGCTTGCGTTCAGTGATGTCAACGGCAACTCCCCGTAATCCCGTCAGTTTCCCGTCCGCGCCGGTCAGCCGTGCTGAGCGGATCTCGAGGACCAGATCATGCCCGTCCCGGTGGCGGGCAGGCACTTCAAAGGATGTAACCGATCCATCACCGGAAAGAGACTGCTCCAGTGCCTGCCGTACAAAATCTTTCTTATCCTCCGGGACCAGATCGAGAATCGATCTCCCTATGATCTCTTCCGGCGTGTAGCCTATGATCGATTCAACAATGGGACTCATGAACAGGAATTTCCCCTGCGGGTCAACTTCCCATACCATATCCGGAGAAGTCTCCACAAGAGACCTGAACTTCTCCTCACTGTTACGGAGCATCTCCTCATCGCGCCTGCGTCGTGTAATATCCTTGCTTATACCCTGGATCAGGACAACCGTACCTCCTGCATCGTGTACCGGTGCAATACTCAGGGAATGCCACAGCCATGAACCGTCCTTATGGCGAACACGGTATTCGATCCCGCTCATCTTTTTTGCAGTCGTCACAATACGGGGGAAGAGTTCACGAATGCGGGGAAGATCATCGGGATGGATAAATGCAGAAGCGTGTTTTCCTGTAACTTCGCGGGTATCGTGGTCCAAAAGTTCAGTCCACCGGGGGGAGACATAAGTGATAATTCCGTCAGGTTTTAACGAAAATACGATCTCATTTGCATTCTCCACAAACGAGCGGAACTTTTCCTCGCTCTCTAAAAGCGCCTGTTCTGTCTGCTTGCGTTCGGTAAGGTCCATGTCAAGACAGTACAGCTCCATCTCGTCCTTTGGCCCCTTGAGGATGATATGGCTGGAGAACACCGCAACACGGGACCCGTCCTTTTTCATGAGCGAGAGTTCTGCTGCCGGGATGGGCTCGCCGGTCTGTGCCATATACGCAATCGCCCCTTTGACATCCTCCCGCATCTCCGCAGGGATGATAAGGTCGAGGAGGTTTTTTCCGACAGCCTCCTTTGCAGGATATCCATACGTCTTTTCGGATCCCTCGTCCCAGAAGAATGTAGTACCGTCCATGTGGTAACCCTGGATAGCTACCCACGGGACATTCTCAAGCAGCACGCGGAACCTCTCCTCGCTCTGCCTGAGCACCTCCTCGTTCTGTTTCCGTTCTATCTCGGCTGCCGCTTTGACGCTGATAATTTCAAAAATCTCCTGCAGCCGGGGTGTGGCGGGAAGCGGATCTTTTGAGAATGTGCAGATCGTACCAATCACCTGTTCAGAGGAACTCCGCAGCGCGATTCCCACAAAACCCCGGACCGTGGAATCGAACGGCATCTTCATACCGGGAAAAAGAGTCTGGACCTCATCCGGGCAGTGGAAAAATCCCCTCTCGGCAACAATCTCACAGGGAGTACCTTCGAGCGGAATGAAGGCATCAGGAAGTTTTTTGCCACCGGGCTGCATCGAAAGAAAACGCCCGTGCTTCCCATCCGGGGAAATCTCCATGATCAAAGCAAGGTTGGTTCCCAGCCAACTGCTGACATTGGTTGTTATATCATCGAGGGATTCAAGCCCGGTTTTGCCAACCATGCTTCGTATCAGGGTCTCGAATATCTCCTCTGACCTCTTGCGCTCGGAAATATCGAAAAAGGATTCAATCAATACTTCCTTTCCATCCAGTGTTGTGGGAACAACACTCTTGAGGATCGGTATCCTGCCATTCTTACGGGAAAGAAGAACTCTCTTTGAGAGATCGACCTGCTGCCCGAAGTCCGTTACCGGACATTTACCCATCTCCACAGGACAGACGAACTGGTGACAGACCTGGCCGACAATCACGTCCTTGTCAGCCCCGATCATATCGACCGCTTTTTTGTTGGCATTCAGGATCCGGTGCGTTTTGGCATCTATCGTAAGGATGCCGACCTGGATTGAATCAACCACGGTCCGGAGCTGCGCCTGGCTCTCTAAAAGCAGCCCTTCAGCCAGTCTCTTCTGGACGGCCTGGCGGACCTTGTGGGTAAGCTCCATGAACTGGGGTGTAGGGTCCCCGCCTTTCTGGAGATAAAAGTCAGCCCCCTCGTTCAATGCTTGGATGACAACCTCTTCCCGCCCCCGCCCGGTAAACAGGATGAACGGGATATGGTTACCGGAACTCCTGACTTTCTTTAAAAATTCGATACCGTCCATATCCGGCATCAGGTAGTCAGAGATGACGGCATCGTATTTTGTCGAATTCAGTAACGTTAAGGCAGCCGGGGCAGATTCTATGGTGTCAACGGTGAAATGGCCGTCCCGCTCCAGAAATATCCTGCCAAGTTCGAGAAGATCGGGTTCGTCATCTACGTAAAGAACCCGGAGTGTCGCCATGATATCCCATGCATTTCTTTTCAAAACCTAAAGCCTCTTGCTTTGTGCAACAGGAGTTACGGTTCACCAGCCGGCAGGTTCCCTTATCCTCATGGATCGTTTTTCCAACCTGGGGGATACACCAACAAACCCGCTCCATTCTCTGAATTTACCAGTGATCCTTTTAAAAAAAATCCACTGCCTGAAAAAAACAACAGGAAGTGTTTTCTTGAATACGATATGGAATACCGCCCCCGTTCTCACCCTGCTTCTCCTGCTGCTGGCAGTTCCTGCCGCAGCCGTATCGCCCATCGCAGACTTCTCTGCAAATCCCACGAGCGGTGCACTGCCGCTTAACGTAATATTTACAGATACCTCATCAGGCAGTCCGACCGGCTGGGCCTGGTTCTTCGGTGACGAGACCTGTGCAGGGAGCTGGACCCAGCAGACTGCAGGGGCTGAGTGGACCAGGCGGCTCCGACCGGCAGTTGTTGCAATGGCCGACGGTACAATCGTGCTGATGGGCGGCCATGACGACCATACCAACAGGAACGATGTATGGCAGTCAACCGATAAGGGCGCAACCTGGACGCTCGTGAACGCGAGCCCCGGCTGGATCGGGAGGCACGCCCATGCCGCCGTGGCATTGCCGGACGGCACCATCATCATGACCGGGGGTTTCAACAGTAACTCGAAACGCGAAGTCTGGAAGTCGGAGGATAAGGGAGCGACCTGGTCGGTTCTCACAGCAAACCCCGAATTTTCGGCCCGGTATTACCACACGATGAACGTCCTGCCAGATGGCAGCATTGTCATCACCGGCGGGTACGCAGACACAAAAGGACGGCTCAACGATGTCTGGCGGTCCGTTGATGGTGGTCTTACCTGGACACAGATGACCGGAAACGCTGAATGGTCAGAGCGTTCCGGACATACGAGCGTGGCCCTCCCGGACGGCAGCCTTGTCCTCATGGGCGGCCATACCACCACCTACATGAATGACGTATGGCGCTCGGAAGACAATGGTGCAACATGGGCACTCGTGAACGCGAGCCCCGGGTGGGATGCACGGCGTATCTTCGCGGCGGTCGCGATGCCGGATGGCAGCATCGTTCTGACGGGCGGTTACGATGATGAGAGCCGCAAGGGCGATGTCTGGCGCTCGACCGACCGCGGGGATACATGGACTTTGGCGTCAGCAGGTCCCGGGTGGCCAAAGCGGAGCAGCCACGCCATGGTCGTGCTCCCGGACGCGAGCATTGTCCTGGCGGGCGGGTACGACAACGTTGGCTCCAGCCTTGGCGAAATGGTGAAGAACGATACGTGGCGGCTCCAGCCGGCCGGTTCGCTTGCGCAGGACCCGGTGCACACCTACACGGCTGAAGGGAGATATGATGTCATCCTGCAGGCATACAATGCCGGCGGGTTCGATACTATTGCTAAAGCGGATTACATTGCCGCGGGAACCGCAGGCGTCATCTCCCTGCCCGGCTACACCGATCCCCCCACCGATCCTGATGAGGATGGCATTTATGAAGATCTCAATGCAAACGGCCGGCTGGACTTTGCCGACATTTCGCTGTATTTCACGTACATGGACTGGATTGCAAAAAATGAGCCGCTGGCCGCATTCGACCTCAACGGGAACGGCAGGATCGACTTTGCCGATATCACGGCGTTGTTTGGCGAGATCTGATCCTTCAACCCGTATCTTTTCCTGGTGCCTGCAACAATGAAAAAGATCTTATCCCTGCTGCAAGGAAGCCAGGATAAAAATCAGGCCTGACCGCGTCCTTTCAGCACCCATGCAATTCCAAAGACTCCGATCGCAAGTGGTGCAAACCATCCCGGAAGACCCGCCTGGGTAGGTTCCGGCTCCGTTGTGGGTGCGGGAACCGGGGTGGGCGATGGGGACTCGCCCGGGGGAAGCGGATCTAATGCAACCGACATCGAAATTGTCTCTCCCGGCAGGAGCCGGACCTCAGTGGTCCATGTCCCGTAGCCCTCATGGGCAATGGTGAGCGTGTGATCCGTATTGGCTGCAATGTCGGTGAACTCCACGCTCCAGCTTCCTGTGCCATCACCGGAACTCAACTCGCACATGCGGTCAATACAGACCTTGCCGCCATCGGGCGTAACAAAGACCCGCACCGTAGCGGTCTGGGGTGGTGACGGGAGAAGTGCTTTTAAGTAGATATCGCGGGTGACAGATATACCGGTGAGATCCAGGTAGATCTGCCCCAGCCACGGCTCGTAACCCTCGGTTCCGTACACGTTGACCATATGATAACAGCCCGCTTCCACGTTCTCGAACGTGATGCTGCCCGTCTCTTCTGCCGTGACCGGGTTCTCCTTGCAGGCTGTGTCAATGCAGACCGTCCCGCCGCCCGGGTGGACATTTATCTGGATTGTGCCGGTCGCGGCGGTTACTGATGCAGCAAGAGAGATGAGCGCAACAACCAGTACGATCCTGACCAGCCGGCTGAATATGCCCATAAGAGAATATTGATCCGGCAGGTGGATAAGAGTTGTGCATTTACCTGGGAGTATTATCGTCTCATTATTTCCTGCCATCCGGATAAAAAAATCCCGGCAACCTTTTTCCCCATCCCGTCACTACCGGACAATTCGTCTTGTCATGAAAAAAGTTGTTGATGTCAAATGCCCAAAAAATCTCAACAGTACGTGCCTGCCGGAAACCGACAGTTATCCCATCTTCTCCCGGAGCACGAGTACAAAGTGCGTTGCCTTCTTGTTGGAGTAAAGGATGGGCTTGCAGGTGACGGTCAGGGGGATCTTGACCCCGTACGCATTCTTCCCGAGGAACAAACCCTGCCGGTCGGAGTCCTTGTAATCAAAGAAGAAATTGTCCCCGATATCGAACTGGTTGTCTTCGTGGGCAAGATCCTTGATTTTCTTTTCGAGAACATCGGCAGCCTTGCAGCCGAACCGCTTCTCAAAGGTTGCATTGACGTATACGATCTGCCCCAGGCCATGGGTTATGATGGCACAGTCCCGCATATTGTCAAGCGCAGCCGCATACAGCAAAAGACGCTCCTTCTCGGCCCCGAGCTGCTCGTTTGCAGCCTTGAGATCGCGCTCCGCCGATTTTAAGGAAGTGATGTCGTGGCGGAAGATGGCAACCTGCTCCCGGATACCATCGGCGTCATTGATGGAGTAGAGGGTGGTATCGAACCACCGCTCCCCGAGCTGCTCCTCAAACGAGATCGGCCCGGTACCTTTCTTCTGCATCTCGTCTGCGGCCTTCATGGAGATTCCGCCCGTCTTGATCAACTCGTAGATGACGGTATTTTCCAGTTCAGGTACCGGTTTTTTTGCGCTTTGGGCAAACGCCTCGTTGACCGCAAGGATCCGACCATCATTGTCGGTCAGCGCCGTCTCATCCCGGGTGGCATTCAGGAGGCCCCGGATCGTGGCTTCGCTCCGGCGCAGTTTCTCATCCATCGCACGTTTATAAAGCGCCATCGTGATGCTGGTCTTGAGGTTCTTCTCCTCAAAGGGCTTGACGATATAACCGAATGGCTCGCTCTCCAGGGCCTTATTGATCGTGGCATCGTCAGACTGCCCGGTGAGAAAGATGACCGGGATCGCATATTTCTCCTTGATTATGCCGGCAGCGGCAATCCCGTTCATATCACCAATAAGCTGGATATCCATGAGGATCACATCCGGCCTGAGATCTCCTGCTGACTGGATCGCATCCTCGCCGGTATCGGCCGTTCCCACGACCTCAAACCCGAGCCCCTCAAGGCTCACCTGCAGGGCCGTGGCGGTAACAAATTCATCCTCCACAACCAGAATTTTACTCTTTTCCATGAATGAACACCAATGGTTGTACTACATACTGCTGATAGGTAAATTTTTCTTATCGATAACTGATTATCTCCAGCGTTCATCGTGACCGGACAGGCTGGCAGCCCGGCCTTTCATCAAACACCGCGGTGAGTCTATCCTTACTTCCCCCGCAGATCCCGTGACGGGAAGACGATCACATAATGGACGCCCGGGCCACCGGGCTTTGGGGTGAGGGTGCCCTTGAGCTGCCGGGTCAGGCCGTTGATGAGCGTGGTACCCAGCGACCCGGTCTTGCCGGGCACAAAACCTTCCGGAAGGCCGATGCCGTTATCCGAATAATCAAGGATATAGTTCTCTTTTTTCTCGTCAAGGGTGAACCGTATCCTTATCTCCCCTTTGCGGTCGCCGGGGAAGGCATACTTGAGGGAGTTTGACATCAGCTCGTTCACGATCAGGCTGCAGGGAACGGCTTTCTCGATGGTGACTTTCACGTTGTCGGCCTCGATCACCATCGCGATCTTCCGCGTATCAGCCTTGTAGGACTCAAAGAGGGGGCCGAACATCTTTTTTAGGTAGCCCCCGTACTCGATCTCGCTTAGGTTATCCGAACGGTAGAGCTGTTCGTGGACGAGAGCGATCGATTTGATCCGGGCCATGCTCTCCTGGAAGAGCTGCTTAACCGCTTCGTCCTTAAGCGACTGGGACTGGATCAGCAGCAGGCCCGAGATGACCTGCATGTTGTTCTTGACCCGGTGGTGGATCTCTTTTAAGAGCATCTCCTTCTCGGCAAGGTTTGTCGCGATCTCGCTCTCCATCTTTTTCCGCTCGGTGATATCAACCAGTGTACCGTAGAACGCGGGACGCCCCTGATACGCCATCGGGGCCTCAAAGATCTCCAGTTCAATTTGCGTGCCGTCCTTTTTCCTGCTGGAAAATTCGAAATCTTGTGAAGGTGCA
>CAZMCL010000034.1:0-11053 GCA_964564375.1 uncultured Methanoregula sp.
AGAGCAGATCCCAGGCTTGGGGCAAGCGGAAGAACGGCACGAGCCGATGCCGGCTCCCGCCACGGTCACGGAGGAACTCCCTCCCCGCCCCGGCCTCCCCCCGCAGGTACAATACTACTACTCAAAGGCTCTCGATTTCTTCTGCGCTCCCACGCAGGACGGGATCATCATGACCGGCATTCTCGTCTTTACCGCGCTTGCCTCGTCCGCAGTCGCCCTCTTTATCGAACTGGATCTTTTCCTCACGGCAGCTGTCTCTCTTGCAGCCCTTCTCACGCTCGCCGCATCCGGCCTTGTGCTCAAGACCCGGTACGAGCGTAAATCATGGTTTGGATTCGGGAAGCCTGCCAGTCTGGTATCTGCCGAAGCGGTCCCCTCCTCCCTGGTCCCGGTCGGGCCCGGAACAGGGCCGGGCGTACCTCAGGAATCTTCGCAGGACCGTCCCCGTCCGGAACTGGACGAACCCTCCCTTACGGAACTGGAATGGTACTGGGTAGCAGAACCGTACTCGTATGTCAAGATCCAGCGGATGGGAACAGTGGGCTTCACCTACTTTGTCACGGAACCTGCGGTCAGCCAGAAGGAGAAGGTCATCCTGCGCGAGACCCATGGCCGCCTGAGGGACGTCATCATCTTTGACGAGTCTGAAAACGGCAGGGAAGCGCATATAGAACCTGCGGTAGTCGACAGGATCATCCGTGAGTTCGATCCAGATATCACGGAAGACCGGATCCGTATCCTCAATTATTATATCAAACGGGACCTTTCCGGTTACGGCCCTCTCGAAGTCCTCATGCGGGACCCGGCACTTGAGGACATCAGCTGCAACGGCCACAGCCATCCCGTGTTCATCTTCCACCGTGCCTACGGCAGCCTGCCGACCAACATCGTTTTTACGGAAAGCGAACTGAACCAGTTCGTCCTGAAACTTGCCCAGAAAGCCAACAAGCAGATATCGCTCTCCAACCCTCTGGCGGATGCAACCCTGCCGGACGGGGCGCGGGTCCAGATTACTTACAGCGATGTGGTCTCGACCAAGGGCAGTTCGTTCACCATCCGTAAGTTCCGGGCAGAGCCCATGACCCCGATCGATCTTCTCCGGTTCGGGACATTCAGTAACGAGACCCTTGCATTCCTCTGGCTTGCCATCGAACACCACAAAAGCCTGCTGGTTGTCGGTGGTACTGCGAGCGGCAAGACCTCGATGATGAACGCGGTCTCGCTCTTCATCCCGCAGAATGCCAAGATAGTTTCGCTGGAAGACACCCGGGAGATCCAGCTCCCGCACAAGAACTGGCTCCCCACCCAGACGCGGGAACTCACCTCGGAAGGTATGAAAGGCGATATCGACATGTTCTCGCTCCTCAAAGCCTGCATGCGGCAGCGCCCGGAGTTCATCATTGTCGGTGAAGTGCGGGGCCGCGAAGCCCAGACCCTCTTCCAGGCCATGAACTCCGGCCATGCCACCCTTTCCACGATCCACGCCGGCAGCGTGTATGAAGCCATCAACCGGCTGACCCACGATCCTATCAATGTCCCGTCTGTCATGTTCCAGGCGCTTGACCTTGTCGTCGTCCAGTCGATCTATACTCTCGGGAAGCGGCGCATCCGGCGGAACCTCTCCATCCATGAGATCGAAGTGACAAAGAGCGGTGAGATCATACCCCGGCTGCTCTTTGAATGGGACATTCATAATGATTCATTTACGAAAAAATTTGAAACTTCCCGGGTCCTTGATGAGATCGCGTTCCACTGCGGGTGGAGTGCAGATGAACTTGAACGCCAGTTAAGGATGCGCGAGGAGTTCTTCAATTGGGCCATGAAGGTCGAGACTCCCACCATCCACGACCTTGCCAATGCCATCCACGACCTGGGTGAATGACGTGGACGTGAACCTGACCCTCCCCCCCTCGTTCCGGTATGCGGAGAAGAAACTCACGGATCTTGAGTTGTCGATCCACGGCAACAACTTAAGGAAAGTCCTGCGTTCAGCCCACATGCCGGTTACCGCCGAGGAGTACCTTCGGACGATCCGGCTCAACCTCATCTATACTACTCTCATGCTGGCAGCACTCTGGGGAATATTGCAGTTCAGCGGGTTCGAGCTGGAGATATTCGGCTTCATGACCAGCGATCCGGTTCTATGGCTTATCATCTTCGTTCTCTTTGTCCCCGGCCAGTACCTGATGCAGATCTATTACCCGGAGATGGTTGCCCACGGGCGGAAGAGCAGGATCGAACTGGATATGCCGTACGCCATCTCCTATATGCAGGCCCTCTCCACCACCATGCCCCCGTACCAGATCATCCACAAGGTGTACGAGGAGCAGGAAATGTTCGGCGAGATCTCAAAAGAGTTCGGGATGATCGTCCGCGACGTGGAACTCTTCGGGGACGATCTCGATAAGGCCATGAAGAACCTGCAGCATACCACGCCATCGCCCAACCTGCGGGACTTCATCAACGATCTCGGCATTGTCTTTGACAGCGGTGGCGATGTTACCAATTACCTTGGCGCAAAGACCGAGTATTACCGGGACCAGGCCAAACAGGAACTCGAACTGACCTTAAAGACCATCGAGATCATGGCTGAGGTGTACGTAACGGCGTTTGTTGCCGGGCCAATTGCGCTGATCATCATGATCGTGGCGCAGGGAATGACCAACTCGTCCGGCATGGAATGGATCCTGCCGCTGATGTACATCTGTATTCCGGCCGGTGCAATCGTCCTCATCTGGATCCTCTCCCTGATGATTCCCCCGGAGAACCTCGAGGTCTCACGGAAGGAAGTGGTGGAACACGAGTTCGGTCACGGGGCCAGGGAACAGAATGCCCGGAACCTGTTTGAACAGGATCCTGAAAACAAGGCCTTTTACAAGCGGATCGAGGCAAGCAAGCAGCGCGAACTGCTCCTCAGCCGGCTCCGGCACCCGCGCCGGACGTACATCACCAGCTATAACTATGGTATTATCCTTGGCGGGATCATTGCCGGGATAATTGCGGTGTTCTGGCTTACCGGGGGATTTGCGGAGATCTTCCCGCATGACCAGATGCAGTCGGTTGTCTGCCTCATCATCATCGGCTTCATGGCCCCCGTAGCACTTGCCTATGAAGGGAGGCGGTGGTATGTCCGGAACATCGAGGCCCACCTGCCGGATTTCCTGCGGGAACTCTCGGACATGAAAGATATCGGGATCACCCTGCATGAGGCAATTCACCGGATTGCCGGCGCAAAACTTGGGGTGCTCAGCTCCGAACTCTCGGTTGCCTCGCGGGACATCGAGTCCGGGGCATACGTCAATACCGCTCTCGTCCGGATGGAGGAACGGATCGGGCTTGTCTCAGTGAAGCGGGCGATCTCCCTGCTCGTCCGTGCCAGCGAGATCACCACCAACCTCCGGCAGATCTTCATCATCGCCATTACCGATTTCGAATACTACCTGAAACTGAAACGGGAACGGTCCAACACAACGATCATTTATGTGATGATCATCTACCTCTCGTTTGGGATCTTCCTGTACACGGCATACCAGCTGAACGTGCCGTTCCTTGAGGCATTCAAAGGCGAGGGCATGAATCTCAGTATCGATACTGCCGGAAACCTTACGGAGATGTTCAATATCGCAGTCATCCTTGCAACCTTCTCCGGGATCATGGCCGGGCAGTTCAGTTCGAACAGCATTCTTGCCGGGTTCAAACATACGATCGTGCTGCTCATCGCGACGCTGGTGCTGTTCATGTTCATGATGTGATGGGCCGTCATTTCCTGACCGAAAAAAAGCATCCTTCCTTCATACTACAAAGCGTATATAATTTTAAGAATAACGCCCTCAGCAACAGTGTAGCCGGCCCATCCTAAAACGAAAATCCCGCCGGAATATTCAAAAAAGGTAAGGAGCTGTTGCTATCGATCCAAACACGCCAGGACAAAACCAAAACCAAAACCGTACCGCAGAAGAACACCGGCCGATACAGAAAACCGCGGCCGGGAAATCCGGGGGCCGGCCATGACCCGCGGGCGCAAACCGCTCATGGCCCTCCGTGAGGCCGGGCTGATCGCACGGAAGCGTGGCGACACCCGGTGGTTCATGCACGAGCCGGGCATGATCTGCAACTTCGTGATCTACTGCCTGGGCTTTACCGCCCACGTCCGGATCAAGCGCGTCACCCGGCTCCGCTGCACGTACGCAGCGATCGAGCGGGAGGCGGCCGATGCTCTTGCAACGCTCCGGTCCATCGCGTCCGGTCCCGGGATCTCCCGCGAGCTCTGGGTGTACCTCCCCCGCGGGTCGTTCCGGTTCTTCCGCGTGGAAGAAACCGGGCTGGTCGAGCTGAACCGGGACGGGACCGTGATGACGGTACCGGAGAAAGCCGGGTCGGGTACCGGGACCGCGCCGGCAGGCCCGGCCCTTGGAACGCCGGTTCAGGACGCCCTTGTCGAACCAGAGGCTCTGCCTCCTGTCCGGGCATCTCATCCGGATAAGGATCCGGTCGAAGAATATTGACCTGTCCTTCCCCTTCCCCCCGAAGAGGACTCTCCGTCGGAGAAACATCCTAAGGAAAGAGTCGCCCCCGCCAGGATCCGACCTCCCAAAATGACCTCTGTTTGCCAATCGGAGCCCGTATCGCAGACTTTATCCGGGCCCCTTTTTCCATGGCCGGGAAAAGTACCTTATTCAGCAAAAAATGGTACAATTAGCCCGGATTATCCCGTGTAAAATGCCCGGATTGATTTATCGAACGCCGGAGACAGGGAAATGTCCTAATGGAGCTAATTGGGCCAAAAAAGCCAGGAAAAGCCCTGCAGGAGGACAGGATCGAAAGGAGGGGGGGTCCGGATCCGGGGACCCGTTCGGGAGATACCCTTATTGCACCGACACGTTCACAGCAACGTTACGGTACGTCACAGAGAATGGCAGGCTGCCGGGAACCGGTGCAATCCTTGTCATCTTGTATTCCGGAGTCGAGACAAACGTATGGACGATATTGCCGGGATATTTTGCCGCAAGTTCGGAAAAGCTCCGGTTGCACTGTACATACAGCGAAAGCGGGAACGACTCATGCGCAACCCGGTTCACGTAAACCGTGACTGCGTCAGGACTCGCCGTCTCCGGAATCCCGTACCCGGTCTCGTTCACGGTTGATGTGAGGGCAAAGGTGCCGATGCCGTTGCTGCTCGTGTACGTTGCGCCCGGCTCAGATTGGAATGTCACGGACGTGAGGGTGATGTGCGAGCAGTTGGTGGAGGAGTTGTACCATGAGCGTGACTCAATATCGGTAAGCGATGCAGCAAACTTCCGGATCGTGGCGGACTTTGTCACGTTCTCCATGGTCGGGTACTCAAGCGGGGTTGAGAGCGCAGCGCCGTCAGCGCTATGGGGAGATGAGCCTTTTGTCACGTTCACGTACCCGTAGCGCCAGACATACCCCTGGTCCAGCCAGAAGTCACCGACTGGCCGGTACGAGAAGTTCACGAGCCTTCCTTCCGCGATGTAATTGAGACCCCCGTCCGTGATCGTTACATTGTACAGCTGGTATGGCTCTCCGTTCACCCGGATCGTTCCTGCCGATGTGAGGGGGCTGAAGACCGTGCCTCCTCCGCCCAGCGGCAGCGGTTCGGAAAAAGTCAGGTCGCGCTTCAATGATGCAGCAGTGGAAATATCGGAAGAGAACCGGCTGAAGGCTCCGATAACCTCGCGGTCCTGCGTCATCTCGGACTGCTGCTTTAAGGACGGCAGGAGCACCGCATTCCATGCCGAGAAGACGGTAACGATAACAGCAAGCACGAGCATTGCGGCAACAACCGGGGCAACCGCATCGTCCTTCACAGGTGCACCTTCCCGGAGAATATGTTCGCGCGGGGGGTGACGAGGCTCACGGTTTCGTCACCGGCAAAGAAGGTGCCGGTCATCACGGTGATGTTGCTCCCGAGATCGAATACTGACTTTTGCGGTACCTGGGTGAACCGGTAATCCTGCTGCTTGTAGGATTGCCGGGAGGTGTCGTTGCCTATGATGACAGTCAGTTCCTCAGTCTTCACCCAGTCGCCCCCCTTGTGCCAGAGGGTGACGTTCAGGCAGTCATTGGTCATCATGACCGTGATGACCGGATCGTGCGCGGCAGGGATGAAGTTCCCCACAACCGAGGCAAAGGCCGAGATGAGGATGATGGCAAGGCCGATCATCAGCATCTCACCGACTACTTCAGATACGCCCTCATCATTGCACTCACGCGGTATTGTTATCCCTCCTTCTCTTTGCGATCCGGTTTTCCCATCTGTATGAAATCCTGCAGTGCCCGCGGGCAGGCAGAACCTGGTGATTCCGGAAAAACCCGTACGGGCTCTTTCTTGTTAAATCAACATAAAGTAATAAAATATTTTCTTATTGTAATATCATGGAATGTAAGGTTTAATGCCCTTTAAGGTAGAATTCCTATTACTAAATATATTTTGTTTTAACACAGAAAATATTGTTAACAAGTTTGGTAATACAAAAATTAAAAAAAGTATTAATGAGTTGGGAGACAATATACGATTCATCCAGGAGAACATGCTATGGACCGGACAGAAACCGCAGTCTCACCCGTTGTCGGTGTTATGCTGATGCTTGCCATCACGGTGATGATCGCTGCGATCGTCAGTGCGGCAGCAGGCGGGCTTTCAGGTACTGAGAAGAAAGCGCCCAGCGCGATCCTTGAGGTCACCATGTATTCTGCCAAGGATTACGGCAGCTGCACCATCCCTTCGATGACGATCAAGCACATCAGCGGCAATGTCCTCCCCACAAAGGATCTCCAGCTCATCACATATTACCGCACCCCATCCGGCACGACCGTCAAGGGTTCTTTGAGCGGCCAGCAGGCAGTGAGCGGTGATGACGACTGGAGTATCTACACGTCCGGAAAATATTCCGGTGTTCTCTTCCTCAATGACGAGAACCGTTTCGAGCTTGCTAACATGGGAGATACGCTGCAGGACGCGGATGGAGGCTTTGCAAACTGGTTCGGCAATGCTTCGGCAACCTTCCGGCCCGGTGATATCCTCGTGACTCCGGCCCAGTTCTGCGAAGCGGCCGACCAGCACAATCCCGGCTTGGAGTACCTCTTCCCGGGAGTGGATCTGGAAGACGATTTCCCTGCAGGATCGATAGTCACCGTAAAGATCATCCACACTCCCAGCGGGCAGATCATATATGACAAAGACGTGGTGATCGTTTGATACGGCCCGGCCAACGGCAGGATGCAGTCTCACCCGTTGTCGGTGTTATGCTGATGCTGGCCGTCACGATCATGATCGCGGCCGTTGTCAGCACTTATGCTGGCGGGTTCAGCGACACGGGGGAAAAAGTGCCGCAGACCAGTTTCAAGGTCCGGGTCAATCTCCTTGAGAACCGCACCTACTTCGATCATGCCGGCGGGGACCCGGTATCGCTCAACACCATCCAGGTGGCGTTTCTTTCAGGTGAGAAGAAGACGACCCTGACAAGGGTGGATGTTGGCAAGACCTGCGTCAATTTCACGCAGGTGGGAACCAGCCAGACAACGGTAAAGGCAGGCGATACGTTCTACATCGAAGGGGAAACCCCGACAAACGTGATCGGTGACTCTTCCGGCATTGAATACGGGAACCTGCGGATGTACCCGGATACCGAAGTTACCTGGATGGTCATCGATACCCGTAGTTCCAAGACTGTCTCGATGGGATCGCTGTACCTGTAATGTCGGATGCAGTGATTTTTTGTTTTTATCTCCCCCCATGTTCCTCTCACATGGGTTTATGCTTCCTGACTGGCAGGAGAAACCGGCCGTACTCGTTCTCCACCATACAGGCAGTCACCCCGTACACCTGCCCGATCAACGAAGGCGTCAGGACATCGACGGGCTTCCCGTACCCAACCCGTGTTCCATGGTCGAGCATCACGACAACATCGGCATACCGGTAGGCAAGGTTGAGGTCATGAACGGCAATGATCATCGCTGCATCGTTTGAACGGGTCACTTCCCGCATTATCTCCATGACATCGATCTGGTGCCGGATATCGAGTGCGCTCGTGGGTTCATCGAACAGGTACAGGGCGGGGTCCTGCGCAAGGGCCCGGGCAATAAAGACCTTCTGGCGCTCCCCCCCGGAAAGCTGGTCCATGTTCTTGGCGGCAAGATGGCTGATCTCCAGAGTGTCGAGTGCGTCCTGCACCCGCGTGAGCTCTTCGACCGAGACCGACCACTTGATGTGCCGGCGCCGCCCGAGAAGAATCGTCTCGAAGACCGAAGTGTAGAGGGTATAGGTGAAATGCTGGGGGACATACCCGACACGGGTTGCAAGGTCCACCGGGTCTGCGGTGAAGATATCCTCCCCATCGTAAGTTATCTTTCCGGAAGTAGGGCTGTAGATGGTTGCCATCGTTTTGATCAGGGTGGACTTGCCTGATCCGTTGGGGCCGACAAGGGCAACAACTTCCTGCGGGTGTACCTCGAACGAGACATTATCCAGGGCTGGGGTGTCCCCGTATCGTTTTGTGAGCTGACTTACCATGATCTCCATACTATACACCCCGCTAATACAGCCCCCGTCCTTTGCTCCGCAGGAGGAGGTAGAGGAAGAAGAGGCCCCCTATGATGTACATCACGATACCGACCGGGATCTCGACCGGACTTAATATTGTCCGCGCAACCGTGTCCGAGACCAGCAGGATCAGGGCGCCGAGCAGTGCCGATGCCGGGATGAGGTATCGATGGTCGTTTCCTATGAGCATCCGGCAGATGTGAGGCGACATGAGCCCGACAAAGCCGATGATGCCGGTAAAGGCAAGGCAGCAGGAGGCGACAAAGGTTGCGACCATGAGCCCGAAGAGCCGTGTCCTCTCCACGTTGATACCCATGCTCTTTGCCACATCGTCCCCGGCTGCCAGGGTGTTCATGTCCCATGACATCGATTCGAGGATGAGAAAACAGATGATGCAACAGGGGATGAGCAGGATGACAGCATCCCAGCTCGCCCCCCACATGCCGCCCATCAGCCACGTGGTCAGTTCCCGGAGTTTGTCATTGTTCGAGAGATATTTCAGAGCGAGTACACCGGCCTGAAAGAGATACCCGATGACTACTCCGGCAAGGATGAGGGTTGCCTGGTTGGTACCCCGCGAGCGGGCGATGCCGTAGATGAGCAGCATCGAGAGCCATCCTGACACGAAGGCAAACAGGACAATCCACGATTCATAGGAAATGAACACAAGAGCCGCCGCCATCCCGGGCCCGATCACGATCGCGAGAGCAGCGCCAAAGGATGCTGCTGATGACATCCCCAGCGTGAACGGGCTGACGAGCGGGTTTCTTAAAAGCCCCTGCATCACGGTGCCGGCAACCGCGAGGCTCATGCCGGTAAGTATAGCAAGGATGATCCGGGGGAGCCGGTAATTATTTACGATTATTCCCGCCTGGGAATTTTCCGGTGCCGGCAGGGAGATTGTAATCGCATCCTGGAGGAAGGGCATAGCAGAATCAATTGCCTGCCGGGATCCATCCCCGATTGCAAGGAGCGTGTCGGCCGGTGAGATGGACACGGTTCCGATACCGGCGGATATCACAGCCGAGAGCACAAGCACGACGGCAAGGGTGATGATGAGTGTCAAGCGCCTCTTTGTCCCCTCTCCGTACAGGAGATGAACATTTTGAACGTTCTTGGGGATCTTGTCCGTTGCTGTCATAGTTTAGGCGCTGTTATTAGGCTTGGATACTCCGGATCCTTCCGGTTTACGCCCCGGGGTGGACTTTCCGGCACAGAGGATTATCATCCAATTTGTCTTTTCTGTAGTAAGAAATATTGTTATTCTGAACTATGTGAATATTTTGTAATACTATTGCAATTTTTTACAAATTAAGTAACACAAAAACTAACTATTTTATTAATATCAAAAGGCAACCAAAACTCAGGCAATTACGGTGCCTGCCTCTGGCAGTGGTAATAAAGCCGGAAACCGGAATGAGATCGGATTAACTGCGGGTACTGCACCGGAAAAAGAGCCAGGATGCAAAAGAATCATGAAACTGACCGCAATTATGTGGGGCTCATACTCCCCGATCCTGAAACGTGCAGCAGAAGCGACTGGTGTCGAACTCAGCATCTTCCCCAACCGCGTGCTGGACGAGTTGCCGGAGAAGGTTGACGAGGCGCTTGCATCGATGCGGGCTGCCGATGTTGTCCTCCTCTATCACACTTCCGACATGTTCTGGGAACGGATCGATAAGGAAATCAAGGAGATCGGGAAGATCGTTCCGGTCATCTCCCTTGGATATGACCCGTCGTTCTTTGCCTACTCCTCCGTTGCCCCCCGCATTGTTGCGACCTGCCAGACTTATATTGTCAACAGCGGGGAAGAGAACTACCAAAACCTCCTCCGGTTCATTGAAAAAGAGCTCCTTGGCGGGACGGGGGAAGTCACCCCCCCGCTCGATCTCCCTTGGGAGGGGATCTATCATCCCGGTGCCCCGGCAGCTTTTACTGATATCGATGAGTATCTTGCGTGGTACGGGCCGCAGATGCCAAAGGGAGCGCCGCTCGTTGGCCTGATCTTCTCCCGCGTTACCTGGGCTTCATCGAACATGGAAATCGAGGATACACTGATCCGGGGCCTTGAAGCGCAGGGGCTGGGGGTCATCCCCTCCTTCACGTACGCCATCCGCGATGAAAACATGGGCGCGAAGGGGATGATGTACGTCATCGACCAGTATTTTGTCAAAGATGGAAAACCGCGGATTGATGCGATTATCAAGCTGGTGCCTTTCCTGCTGGGGACCTCGCGGGGGGACGACTACCGGGGAAAGACCGCGGCAGAGAGCGGTATCGAACTCCTGACCCGGCTGAATATTCCGATCTTCCACCCGGTCATCTCGATGTACAAGTCCATCGACCAGTGGCGCGAATCAACGGGGCTCACGCTGGATACCGGCTGGGCGGTGGCCATGCCCGAGTTCGAGGGGGTCATCGAACCGGTCTTCATCGGGGCAAGCAGCAGCAGCCCGGACGGGGAGAAGCCCCGCGAGCCGGTGCCGGACC
>CAZMCL010000035.1:0-9572 GCA_964564375.1 uncultured Methanoregula sp.
CGGAGCATCCCCCGCCCGTTCCTCCCCGGCCTGAGGTGGCAGAGAGGATACAGGAACCGGTCGAGGTCCCCCTGACGGAAAGTACCGCACCTTTTATCCCTCCTCCTGTCTCCCCGCCGGTCTCCCCGCAGACCATCGGACTATCTCCCAAAGTTGAGAAGCCCGAACCCGGTATGGACCCGGCCCCTGCACCTGATGCGACCGGCGAGGACAAACCTGCTGAATCCCCCATTGTCTGGCCGAAAGTACCGCCAACCACGTCATCATCTCCCGGGCCCGTGACCGCGGGGGGCCGCCCGGACGCCGGTTCGCTCTTCGACCCCTTCGAGAAACCCGCCCCTGAAGCATCTCCCGTCCCGCCAATGGTGCCAGAACAGCAGGCCGTTGCCACTGAACCACGATCCGGGGCCGGTATCTCCCCTCCATCACCTGCTCTTCCCGGTGCCGGGACAAAGACCCCGTCAATGCAGTCGCCGGCAACGACCCGCCGACAGGTGCCGGAACCGGTTGCGGAATCTCCCTCTCGCGACCACCCGCCGGCACCCGCCGGGGGTTTCTTCTCCCGGCTTATCGCGGCAATTGCCGCTCTCTTCTCAAAAAAGAGGTTATAAACCATTTTATCCTGCGGGATACGGTCCGCCGGGAGATCCTGCCCGCGTGACAGGTTCAGGTACTTTCGGTCAGGTAGTGCATGATCCGGTCGTTGATTTTAGGATTTTTGGTCAGGCTGATGTGACAGTACAGGTTTGCCGGGGGCAGGTTGTCCGCGGTCTCATGGTTTGCAGCAATGACATCCAGTGAGATCCCGGGCAACCGTGATTCCGTATGGGCAACGATGCCGTCCCCTTCAAGCGTCTGGCGGAACTCGCCCGCGCCGCCCATCTCCCACGTCTTTCCCCCAAAAAGAGGGAAGAACTCCTGCGTGCCTTCCGGGTTGGCAGTGACAATGATCCGGTAGGTGATGTCTGGACGGTTCCCTGCTGCCCGGAGTTTCTCCATGAACGGGCTTTTGGGGCGCACGTCCTGCACGATCGCGTCTGCCACCGGGTCGAACCCTGCCGGCACGAACGTCCCGGTCAGCAGGTTGATAACCGCCGGCCCGTGGAGCGGGTGAACGAAGAGCTCGGCAAGGGCTGAACCATTATTAGGCGGGCCGAGCCCGATGAGCTGTTGAACTTTCTCGTGCCTTGCCTTCCCGTCACAGACCTCTAGAAGGTAACGGGCGATGCAGGTGCCGACCGAATGGCAGACGATGTCGATCTGCCCGTAGTGGCGGTTCTCTTCCCTCCATGAGGAGAGGAACCTGCCCAGCGCTACTGCAATCTCTTCCAGATTCCTGCCGCCCATTCCCGTATGGTCGAAACGGGCAGAAGGGATCCCGGCCTCATCAAGGCAGGCTACGAGCTGCTTCCAGGCCCCGGGATGACTGTTCCACCCGTGGACAAGGATCACAGGGACAGGTTCCGGTTTCATGGTATGAATGGTATGCGGTCAGCAACGATAGAATATGCGATCTGCGGATCGGCAACGGGAACGAACGGCGCGATCCTGACAGCCCCGTCCCCCAACGCTCCTGAATCTCGTGCAGGCAGGTTATTGCTGTGGTGCTATGAAGCGGTACCCGCCTTTGGGCACGTGGATCTCGAACCGGGCCCCAGTGAGGTACTCCCCTGTCTCCTGTATTGAGATGCCCGTGATGGAGAGGATCTCGCGGGCAAGGTGAAGCTCAAGACCGGTGCTGGTAAAGAACTGGCGCTGGAATATGTGCACCTTCTCCTCAGGCGGGATCCCGACCCCGTCGTCTTCGCAGATCACGTGCAGTTCCTCAAACGACTCTTCGAAAAAGAGCCTGATCCTTGTGATCTCCCCGCCGTGGGTAACCGCATTTGCGATAAGGAAGTGAAATACACGTTCGAGAAGCCGGTCTGCATAGATCTCAACCGCGTCGATCTCTACGGTAAGTGAAATCCCGCCGATATGGATCCCGGTACAGGACCTCATGATCGTCTTTTTCAGGTCCTGCCATTCCGGGGGCTCGATACCGATATCCTGGTAATCCCGGGTAAAAGAGATGAGCGACTGGATGGCATCGGCTGCAGCAAGTTCCTTGGTAATCCCGGCAAGCGAGGCGGGATCTTTTGCCTGTTCCTTGGCAAGCTCGAGATTGCCTTTGAGCACTGTCAGATGGTTTAGGATATCGTGCCGGATGATCCCGGTTAAGAAGTTGATCTTCCTGTTTGCCAGCTGGACTGCGGTCTCAGCCTTGATCTTGTCCGTGATATCCAGAATTGCCACAACTACTTTCTTCGTGCCCGGGATACCCGTGATTGTCAGGAATGCGTTCCTGACCTCGCCGTCCCAGCGGATGAACCGCACATCATAGCGTACCAGGCCTTCATCCAGGTGCGCCGCCTTCTCCCAGTGGTCCTGCAGGCCCCGGACGTCCTCGGGGACAACGAATTCCATCCATTTCTTCTTGCCTTCGATCTCCTCCCGGACATAGCCGAGGATCCGCCCGAACTCCGGGTTGATGTAGGAGATTGTGCTATCCTCTTCGATGATCGCGGTTGCCGACCCGGTATTGTCGAGGATCTCACGGTACTTCACGACAGAGTCCTGTAGCGCGGTCTCCCGCTTCCTTCGCTCTGTGATATCGGCAATGGACTCGATCCCCCCTGCGAGTTCACCCGCGGCATCGAAGATCGGCGCAGCAATCGACCAGAGAATCCGCACCTCATTGTGGTCGTCAAGTGCAGGTGACTCTGCAATCACCGCATTGCCTTTCCTCCTGATGGCACCGTACCTCCGCTCCTGGATTTTTTCATCCGGCTCAGTTATCAGATCGATAAGCATCGGTCTCCTCGAGCCATAGAATGGAAGGGCGTATTCGTAATTGCCCCTGCCGAGAATATCCACCACCTTGATCCCGGTTAAGTCTTCCATTGCCCGGTTCCATGCGATTACCCTGCCGTCATGGCTGATGGCAAACGTTGCATCGGGAAGATTATAGATGACCCCGGACATCTGGAGGTTGGCGTTCCGGAACGCCTCCTCGAGCCGTTTTTCCGAAGTGATCTCTTTGGCCGTGAACAGGTATCCCATAAGGTTGCCGGTCTCTGTATGGATCTGGGTGACCGTGAGGTAGATGCTGATGGTAGTTGTGTCTTTTTTCACCCAGGTCCATTCCCGTTCTTCAAATTCCGATACTTCGAGAGGGCGGGTGAAAATCTCAAAGCCGGTGATTAAATCCCCGGCTTCTTCTGAAAGGGCCCGGCTCCGGGCTGTCAGTTCGGACTCGAGGTGGAACAGGAGCGGGGTCTGTTTTCCGATGAGTTCATCAGCGGAATAGCCCAGCATCTGCCCGGTGCCCCGGTTGGCCAGCATTATCGTGCCTGATGGATCGGTCGATAAGATGGCTACACCTGTTGCGGAATCGAATGCCGCGGTAGCAATAAGGCTTTTAGGACTCCCCAGTTCCCGTGCGGTCCTTTCGTTGGTGAGGTCTTCTATCACTCCTTCGAGCCACTCGATCTCACCGTCACGGTTCTTCTTTGGCCGGGCAGTGATCCTCACCCAGAATAAGGAGCCGTCTTTTCTCTTCTGAATAACTTCGAAATTCCGGACAAAACCTTCCCTGAGCAGTTCGTCTATGAACCGGTCCCTGTCCCGTGGGTCGGCATAAACCCCCAGAACCGGGTTTTTTACGAATTCTTCAAGGGAATCATACCCGTACATCCGGATCAGGGCAGGGTTGGCCCACAGGAATTTGCCCGGGTTTTCCAGCTTGTTCCGGTATACTCCCATGGGAAGGTCGTTGACAAGTGTCCGGTACCGTGCTTCGTTTATCCGGAGCATCTCTTCGAGTTTTTTCTGGACGGTATTCTCCATTAAGGACGCGATGACCGTGTTCGCTTCAGGTATCCGTTTTATGGAGAGCATCATCGGGATCTGGTTTCCGGTTTTGTCAACAAGACCAAATGAGCAGGTTGCCGGCACCTGGCCGCCCGGTTTCATCAGCTCTTCGGTATACCGGGTCAGTTTTTCGACATCATCCGGTACCACCAGTTCCCGCCAGCTTTTCTTGTTCTCGATCTCGTTGCTTGACCAGCCGCTCAACTGCTCAAACTTCCTGTTGACCAGCGTAAACGTTCCATCCTCCCCGATGATTGCCGTTGCAACTGCAGCATGCTCGAAAATATCCCGGTATATTTCTGCAGGCTCGCCAGGTACTGCAAGAGGCTTTTCCGTCTTTTCCGCGATGATATTTTTTATTTTTTTCAGCATCGGGTTCAGTTCCATGTTTTTTCAATTGGCCGATCCCCCATCAGACGTAACGAGACGATCGGGAATAGCGCTTTTGTCGTTTTTATTGGACATTAGGGTTCATAACTTTATCCTGTCAATTTCTGCAGGCTCACCTGCCCGCTGAACGGGGCCGGAAAATACTATGGACAATCCCCGGAATGTCACGGGTGTGCACCTATTTAATCCCGCCCGACCTTTACTGGTACAGGAACAGCTATGGCGATTGACTGGTACAAGGAATTTGTCGACCTGAAATATGAACCGGCAAAAGACGAACTTGTCTGCCTCTTCTATTTCGAGCCGGCAGCCGGGATCAGCGGGAAGGAAGCCGCAGGACGGATCGCTTCGGAGAGTTCCACGGGCACGTGGACAACACTCTTCAGGATGCCCCCGCGGATGAAAGCCCTTCAGGCGACCGCGTTCGATATCGAAGGTAATGTCGTGAAGATAGCCTACCCCCTTGATCTCTGGGAAGAGGGCAACGCTGTCCAGCTCCTCTCGGGTATTGCCGGCAATATCTTTGGCATGAAAGCGGTCCGGAACCTCCGGCTCATCGATGTGACCCTGCCTCCTGCTTACCTGAAGCATTTCAAAGGACCACACTTTGGTAATGCCGGTATCCGGAAGATGATGGGGATTTTAAAACGCCCGCTTACCGGTGCAGTGCCCAAGCCCAAGATAGGTTTTACCGCAAAGGAGCATGCGGAAGTCGGGTACGAGACCTGGATGGGCGGGTTTGATTTCGTTAAGGACGATGAAAACATTACGTCCATATCATTCAACCGTTTCGATGACCGCGTGAAGTATATGACAAAACTCCGCGACAAGGCAGAGAAGGAGACCGGCGAGAAAAAGTCCGCGTTCCTCAATATCACCGCGGATGTCGAGACAATGAAGAAGCGGGCAGACACTCTCGCGGCAAACGGGTGGAACTACTGCATGATCGATGTGGTTGTGGCCGGTACATCCGGGGTCATGACCATGCGGGACTACTGCTCGGACCTCGGGCTAGCCATCCATGCCCACCGCGCCATGCACGCTGCATTCACGCGGAACAGGAAACACGGTATAACCATGCAGTTCCTGGTAAAGATGATGCGCCTTATCGGGGTCTCGCAGATCCACACCGGTACCTCGGTTGGGAAACTGACCGGCTCAAAAAAGGAGTTGGTGGCGCTTGCTAACCTTCTCCGCGAGAAGAAGACCGCACCGGTCGATGGTATGCTGCTTGAGCAGGACTGGGGGAAGATCAAGAGTGCGTTCCCGGTCTCGTCCGGTGGCCTGCACCCCGGGCTTGTTCCCGATGTGCTGGATATCTACGGTAATGAGATGGTGCTGCTCGTAAGCGGCGGCATCCACGGCCACCCGAAAGGTACCCGGGCCGGGGCAAAGGCGACCATGCAGGCAGTCGAGGCATGGCAGGAGCATATCTCCCTTGAGGAGAAAGCAAAGAAAGCAAAAGAGCTCAAAGAGGCTCTTGGCAAGTGGGGCCACTATAAGCCGGTATGAATTGGAGGACCGGTTTTTCCTTTTTTTGCTCTATAGAAATACTCTTTCTCTCTGATGTGATGCCCCCCTCCTGCGCCACTTTGTCCCCCGTTGGAGGACGGGGCGCATTATAATTGGACGAGGTCGGTTGCAGGTGACACGTCGTAATCGCAATTGGGGGTGCCACGAGTGTGCAGGGCGAAGATACGGGAGCGTCAAAGTATTATTATATGATTTCACCAGCGCCGAAATCTTCATTATCCCGCAATTCCATCGGACTGTATGCACGATATTGTCGGGAGCAAGAAGATGGAGAACGGGGTAGTCGTTTTCTGGGATGAGAATAAGGAAATGAAATACGAGTCGTTCAATTACCAGGAACTCATCGACATGAAGATCAATGCACTCGACCTCCTCGACCAGCCTGCGTCATACAAGGTCGATAAGGCGGCACATACGATCATTGCAGGGAAATAATCCGGCCCGTGTCCGGAAACGGTTCCCTGCTTCGGGATGAGGCTGCCCCTCGTGATGATGGGTTATCGTCAGACACCCGGTGCATTTTTAATTTTTTATGCTCTGTAGAAATCCGGTTTCAATTTCCCTGATACCCCCCCTCTTGCGCCACTTTGTCCCCCTGAGGGGACGGGGCGCACTCGCGATGGGACGAGGTCGGTTACAGGTAATACGTCGTCATCGCAAAGCGGGGGATGCCACGAGCGTGCGGGGCAGAGCACGAAGCGCGAGCCCCCGGGAGCATCAGAGTTTTTTACAATGATTTCCACAGAGCAATTTTATACGTAAGAGAGAAAGAACAAGTATTTAACATATCCACTCTGTAGTACACAAAAGGAGACTGCATTACATGAATACCCGGTTATCATGGAATCTCAATCATAAATGTAAGAAAAATTCACCGGGTAATCCCTCCTGCCGGGCCGTGATAACTGCATGTATTCTTTGCCTCTTTTTCATCGTTGGTTCAGTCTCTGCACAGGCTTTTGCCGAAAAGAGAGTACTGCTTCTCAATTCTTATCATCCCGGGATGGTCTTCTCAGATGAGGAGGTACGGGGGATACAGGAGCACCTCGCCCCGTACGGGGACAGAATCGATTTACGAATTGAATATATGGACACAAAACTGCATTCGGACCCGGAATATTTACAGCAGCTGTTCTGGTTTTACCAGCACAAGTATAACGCCACCCGGTTTGATGTCATTATTACAACCGACGATAACGCATTTGCCTTCATGAAAGCCAACCGCGATGCGCTTTTTCACAATACACCGGTCGTCTTCTGCGGGATAAACTATTTCTCTGACGATATGATTGAGGGGGCCCCCCAATTTACCGGTGCGGTCGAGGACAAGGATGTGACAAGTACCCTGCAGACCGCGTTTACGCTCTTTCCCGATACAAAGACCGTGTATGTGATCCATGACGAGACCCGAACCGGTCTTGCACTCCGCAAACAAGTCGAGAGTCACCTGCCCCAATTTGAAACAAGGGCAGGATTCGTTTTCATCTCCAACGTCACGGTGACGGAACTTCAGGACGCTGTGCGCAAAATCCCTCCTGACAGCATCATCCTTCTCGAAGCATTCAACAGGGACCGGGCAGGCAATGTTTTTACCCACGAACAGATCGGAGACGTGGTAGCAAATGCCACAACCGCACCAATATTTGTCAATACTGAATTGTTTCTCAATCACGGTATCATCGGCGGTAAGATCACTGCCGGATATACGCAGGGGGACCTTGCCGGCGATATGGCTGTCCGCATCCTTGAAGGGGAAAATGCGAGCGCAATTCCGGTCATAACCAACAGCCCGAACGTCTACATGTTCGATTACAATAAATTATCCGCATATGGCATCGGGGAATCCGCACTCCCCCCGGACAGCGTCATTATTAACCAACCGCCTGCCCAGCAGATCCCGGTCTGGGTGGCCTATCTCGCCGGCGTGGTAATTCTCTTTATGGGCGTGATTGTCATCCTGCTCATCTTCCATATCAGGGTACGAAAACATGATGAGCAGAAGATACGCGAGAGCGAAGAACGATTCCGCAGCCTCTACATCGACAACCCGTCGATGTACTTCACGCTGGATAAGGAGGGAACCATCATCTCGGTGAACCCGTTCGGGGCCGAACAGCTTGGATATTCTGAGGCCGAACTCACCGGCAGAAACGTTCTGGACATTTTTTATCCGGATGACAGACCGGTTGTTACCAGCCAGATAAAACTGTGCCTGGCCTCACCACGGCAGGTATATCAATGGCAGCTGCGCAAGGTAAAAAAAGACGCAACGATAATCTGGGTCGAGGAATTTGCCCGGGCAGTCAGCAGTCCTGACGGTTCATTGCAGGTTCTTGTGGTTTGCCAGGACATTACGGAACGCAGGCGCATCAAGGAACAACTTGCTTTGAGTAACGATGAACTCAGTGCAGCCTATGCGCAGATGAGTGCAACTGCTGAGGAACTCAAAAACAATTACGATGAACTTCAACGGAGCCAGCAGACCCTTGATCTGGCCCGCAGGAAACTGAACCTCCTGAACCATGTCACTTTCAGTGATATCCAGAATGGAATTTTTTCCATTTCCGGCTACCTTGAACTCGAAAAGGACTTCCTGACCGATACAACGTTGCAGGAATATCATAGTAAGCAGAAATCTACCGTCAGTGCTGTTGAAAAATCATTGAATTTTGCAAAAAATTTCCAGGAAATGGGAATCGATCCTCCCCGATGGCAGAACGTCCAGCAGACCTTCCTGTTTGGGATCTCGCACCTTGATATTTTACACATTTCGCGGAAGATCAATACTGACAATCTGGAGATATATGCTGACCCGCTCCTCGAAAAGGTCTTCTATAATCTTGCAGAGAACGTCCTCCTGCATGCAAAGACGGCAACAGAGATTACACTCAGGTATCATGAAACCAGTAACGGTCTCACCCTCATTTTCGAGGATAACGGAACCGGTATTCCGGATTCTCAAAAAGAGGTGATATTCAGCCAGGGCTACGGTGTGACAAAAGGCATGGGTTTATTCCTGGTACGGGAGATCCTGTCCATTACGGGTATAACAATCCATGAGACTGGTGAACCGGGATCAGGGGCACGGTTCGAGATGACGGTACCCGGGGGCGTATACCAGTTTATCCGCGATAAATGATTACTGAATGAATCAAAAAAACGGCGAACCTGCCAATTGCAGGGGCAGGATCGCCAATTTTCTTTTATCCTCATTAATCCCCCCGGTTTCTTTTTCATGAGTCCTGAGGGTGCGGCATTTCCCGGGAAATTATATAAGTGTATAAGCAAACACTTATACAGAATCTATGAAGCCCTGCAACTTGTGCGAAAAGTGCAACAATCTTTGTGAGATCGTCCCCATAATGGCCGGGACGTTCAAGGCCCTTGGCGATCTCACCCGCCTCCAGCTAATCTACCTGCTTGCAAGTGACACGAGCGGGACGCTTGGCGTGGGGGAACTCGCAACCCGCCTCGGCATCTCGCAGCCGGCAGTGTCCCAGCACTTAAAGACCCTGAAAGGCGAGGGGCTTGTCGATTCGCGCCGTGAAGGATTCTATGTCTACTATACGATCAACCGGGATCGCATTGTAGAATTCCGGGAACACTTCGAGCTGATGTACGCAAGTGTCATGGAGAACTGCAACCGGGAGATGGTGCGGAGTTCAACCCGCAACCACGCGATCAGGGCCTGCGTCATCTACTACTCCTATTCCGGTGTGACGCGACGGGTTGCCGAA
>CAZMCL010000035.1:9582-10672 GCA_964564375.1 uncultured Methanoregula sp.
GGGTGCGACACGATCGAGGTCCGGACAAAGACGCCGTACTCGAACTTCACAGCATATACAAAAGGCGTCCTGCGGTCGCGCAAGAAGGCCTGCGACCCGATAGAACCGGAAGTGATCGATGTCTCCGGCTACGATCTCCTCATCATCGGCACGCCGGTCTGGGCGTGGCATCCTGCCCCTGCCATGAACGCTGCCGTGCAGGCGCTTACCGGCTGCGAGGGCAAGATGGCGGTCATCTTTGTGACCTGCTCGAACCAGCCGGGGGAAGCCCTGCCCCTTCTTGAAAAAGCCCTCACGGACCGCGGGGTCCGGGTCATGGCCGAAGTGTCGCTGGACGCAACCGATACGGCGAACCCGGACGCCGGGGGCGAACTGCTCCGTCGGATCATCGCGGTCGACCCTCTTAAAGAGATCTACAAAGAGAAGGGCAGAGAATGAAAGAGAAATGAAATACAGGAACAAAGAGTATGAAACCAGCCATTATTTACACATCTTACACGGGGACAACCCATAACGTTGCAGAGCAGGTCCATAAAGCCTGCGGCGGAGATCTCATCGAAGTGAAATCCTGGGACCTTATGTCCCGGGTTTTCATGTACATGGCCCGCTATTCGCCCGACATGCATGTCCGCAATGACGGGATCCCGCCCGGGACCATCGATGTCTCCGGTTATGATCTTGTCGTGATCGGGACACCTGTCTGGATGGGGAAGCCGACGCCTGCTATCCTGAAAACTATTGCCGGTCTTACCGGGTGCAGTGGAAAACCGGTCGTCATCTTTGCGACCTGTGGGGAAGATCCGGGCACGACCCTTGCCGTGCTGTCCCACGATCTGGCGGCAAAGGGCATGATTATTGCCGGGCAGTTCTCCCTCAGCCAGAATGAAATCGGGGACGGCACCGTGATGGAGGCCCTGATCGGAAAAATCCGTGAACCGGGGAGCAAAGCATGAAGACGATCATCTATTATTTCACCGGCACCGGCAACTCGCTTGCCGCTGCAAAAAAAATCGCCGCAGCACTGGGTGATTGCGAGCTGGTACCGATTGCATCGCTGCCGAATACGACCAGCAACATCATCCCACAGGCA
>CAZMCL010000036.1:0-10380 GCA_964564375.1 uncultured Methanoregula sp.
TTTTGACATAACTCACCTCATTCAGGAGTAGCGTTCTCCTTCATTACTCATCAGTTTGCAATGATGTAGCCATATCATTACGGCAGGAACCGAAATAAAGGTTTGTGAACGGCGGGGATCTGTCCGCTCCAAAGTGGTTGTCCGTTCTGATGCGGGAAACGGTGGTTATACGGCCAGCCGGTATATGTTCGTACCACCGGCAGAATAAACCTCTGTAAGTCCCGCATCCGGAACATTCACGGAATACCGGTCGCGCTCCAGATCCCCGACATAAAGGAGGGTTGCATTGTACTTCTTCATGAGGGGGATGGTTTTTTCCGGCTGCTCGTAGATTGCCCGGATATCCGCAGGCCGGGCCGAGTACCAGCCGGTATCGTCCCCCCTCCACATGAACTCGTGGAATGGCTGGCCGATAACCGCCGGGATGCCCGTAAAGGATGAGACCCGCGAGTAGTAGGAGTAATCACCCTTCTCCGCTTCGACAAGGATCTCGTTTCCGGGAAGGGTCCGGAGGTACGCAACTGCGCCGGCATCGCCCGGGTACTGCTCCTGAAGATAAGAAAGCCCGTCAAGTGTCCCGGATCCGTAACTGGCCATCGGGGGACCAAAAAACGGGAGGGTGAACAGCACTGCCACCGTAATGATGGTCAGGGCTGTGGCGTCTCTCATAGAGATGGCAGGGATCTCCGGGCGCGAGGAGAGCCAGCGCCCGGCCATTACAAAGGCAGCGGTCCCGAGCATCAGCCATGCCGGGAGGTAGCACTTGAAGACAGTGTTCATCCGGAAGAAAGTCTCCCCCATATTGTCTTTCATGTAGACCAGTTCGCAGGCTATGAGGATGGCAAGGCCGAATGCCGCAAGGATGTCGGGAAAATCGCGGTCTGCCTTTGCAAGGAAATAAACCATGGGTATGACGGCAATCGCCGCCGCGGTATATCCGGTCAGGGCAAACGGCAGGCATGCGAGCAGGAGCCAGGGCTGCTTTCGGATCTCCGGCACCAGAAGGGCAAAGAAGATGGCGATGAAGATCCCGTTCACCCAGAGGAACTCTAACGGGTCCGACGGTGTCTGGACAAGGGCTATTGCCCCGGTGGTGGTTTTGAGTTGGATATAGAATGGGAGGTAACAGAGGATTGATACGGGGGGGATCGCGAGCAGAAACGCCCAGGTAGTCCGGTCCATTGATGCCCGGTTTCTCCATATGAGGAGAAAGGCGGTAACCAGCACTAAGGGAGCATAGAGGAGTACATCCCACGTGTTGATGAGCGGCATTGAACCAAGGCTGATTGCGGTTAAGGACATGACGAGGATCTTTCCTTTCCGTTCAAGGGTCTCCCAGCGTTTGTACGCAAAGAGGAGGAGGAATAGTAAGAAAACCTGGTTGAAGATTGAGATGACATGGGCATGGACATCCCCCCAGATAAATGAGAATAGGGGGAACTCGTTGATGGTATTGGTGATCGTCCGGGTTCCCAGCCATGAAAGGGATGCATCATAGGCCGGGTTGACCGCCTTTCCCGTGATCAGCTGGAAGATGAGCGCCGGGTTGGGCAGGACGAGGGTGATAAGTGGCAGCCAGCGGAAGCGGTCGAGCAGCAGTGTGCCAATCGCGTACAGGCTGACTGCCGAGAGGGCAAAAACGGTGGGGAGTGCGAGGTTGAACGCGATGGTTGAGGGCACGCCGGAAACAATCGCAAGGCATCCCAGCATCCAGTACCCGAGATAGTAATAGACATTCAGGGTGCCCCCGGCAAACCATGGATCGAGCGGGGGAACGACCGGGTTCCTTATGACCGATGCGAGGAACCCGTGGTCCATGAACTTCTCGGCATAGGAGATGGTCGGGTTGATAAACCGGACATCCAGCATGAGGAAGAAGCAGATAAGGAACAGGACTTCCCAGTGCCAGGCGGATCTCAGTTCCGCGAGCGAATAATGCCGGTAATACAGGTGATAGGCGATGAGGAACAGGAAGGGCAGGAGGGCCAGCTGCACCGGCACCCGTAAAAGCCCGCAGTACCATGTTATGACCGTGAATGCCAGGATCGATGCGGGGAAGGCAACCGGGAAGGCAAATTCGCCAAACGTCTTTTTGAGCGAGGGGTAGAGCGAGAGCTGGAGCAGGGTAAGAATAACAAGCCAGCTGATGACGGCGAGGATCTGCAGTTCAGGGTTCAGGCTGTGTCCCCCCGCCGAGTTTTGAGTTCAGCGCTTCCTTGATACTGGGAATGACCCAGTCGCCGAAGTAGTAGATCGAGATGATCCCTCCTGCAAGCGTGACGAGGTTTTTGATTAAGTGGTCAATCACGGCAATCAGGGTTGCGATTGCAGGGGCTACGCCGACCAGGAGGAATGTGGCTGCAAGGGCAAACTCATAGGTGCCGATCCCCCCCGGTGTCAGGGGGACTGCCTTTACCAGGTTCCCGATAACGATTGCGAGCACAATAACGGCAAAGGGGATCTGCTGCCCAAACATCAGGATGACGGCAAGGCAGACCAGGACATCAAGGAGCCATATGACAAGTGATGAGCCCCCAAGGAGAATGATTGCTTTTGTCGAGAGCGAGGCCTTACGGATCTCGTGCAGCATGTTGAGGATGATGGCGATATACTTGTTTGTTGTCGAGAATTTCCCGATGAAGAGGAGGAAGACAAAAAACCCGAAGCCCGCGAGCAGGGGCAGGATAATGATCGTGTAGAACCATGACGGTGCATTCAGCACGAACAGGACGGAGACCGCGCCAAGAAGCGCCACGGTGAAAATATCGAATACCCGCTCAACAACGAGTGAGGAAACACCTTCGGAATAGGTTGTGTTATAATCGTGTTTCAGGATAAAGACGCGGACAAAATCGCCAAGCCGTGCCGGCACGATCAGGTTGACGGTCTGGCTGACGAAGATGCAGGCTGTTGAGACCAGAACTCCTATGGAATAACCAAGACTCTTCAGGATGGAATGGTACCGCCAGCCTCTAAGGGCCCATGCCACAAGACAGATCAGAACTGCAAGAATCAGATAGGCGGGGATGATATGTTCGAGTGCTTCAAAAAGGTCGTCCCTGACGTTGAAGAGCATCCATGCGATGATGCCTGCGGCAAGCAGGGTCGGGATGACGATGGTACTAATCTTCCGATACATGGATCTGCCACCATAACCGCAGGATCGAAGATCCCATGGAAAAAACGTCTTTTATCCTGACAGTTGTACCCTTCCCTGCCCGCCAGTGGACCGGAAATTCGCAAACGGTGTAATCCCGGTGCTGTGCCCGCACAAGGATCTCGGTATCCCAGAACCAGTGGTCGGACCGGACGGCCGGGAGGAGCGGCAGGATCCGGTCCCGCCTGAATCCTTTGAAACCGCACTGGTGATCGAAGATGCGGCTGCCCAAAAACAGCCGGACAAGGAAATTGTAACTCCTGCTTGCGATCTCCCTGCCCCCGGTCCGCACCGTATCGCTCATCGGGAGAAGGCGCGAACCGGTTGAGATGTCAGCACCGTTCTGTATTGCCGTGACCAGCTCGGGAAGGTGCTGCATACTGGTTGCAAGGTCGACATCGTAGTAACAGACAACCTCTCCTTTCGCCTCGGTAATTGCCCGGTTGAGTGCTTTGCCCCGCCCGAGCCGGGCATCGCTGTGAAGCAGCCGGACCCGGGGATCCTGTAATGAAAAATCCTTCACCAGCTCTGCACTGCCATCGCTGCTCCCGTCTTCCGCTACAATGATCTCAAACAGCGGCGTAATTCCGGCAAGAGCTTCGATGGAAAGCGGCAGTGCCCTCTCAAGAGAAACCCTGTCATTATAGACCGGAATAATCGCCGATACTTCAGGTCTGCTCATACGCCTCCCGTTGTTGGATGCATTCCGCAACCTCAAGCCCGGCCCTGACGGAGCCTTCCATGCTCCGCTCTGGGTAGTTGGTCTTCGAAAACATCCCCGCGGTAAAAAATCCCTTCTGCTCATACCGGGGAATCAGCGAGCGGTACCCGGTGGTATAGACCGGCCCGGCAAAGGGGTCGACAGCCATCCGGTGCCAGAGAATTTCATCACCCCTCACTGAAAAACGCGAGCAGAAATCCGCAAGCATCCGTTCATCAAGCCGCGGGGGGACGGTGCCGGTGAAGTAGGATGCAAGATACACGAGGTGTTCGCCATACTGGTCAACGGGAATAAAATTGGTATGGGTGACAACAGCACCGTAAGGTGCGGGATCTTTCATGTTCAGCCAGTAGATCCCCTCCGTCACCTGCCGGTTCATGGCAAGGGTCAGGCAGGCAGCACCCTGGTATGGGATGTGGGGCAGGGCGGGTCCGCCATAACGCTCAAGTTCCTGCGGGGGGATTGTCGAGATAACCGTATCATATCGTTCTCCATTGATGAGCCAGCCCCCCTGTTCCGGGACAATTGCGGTGACCGGTGTCTGAAGGCAGATCCTGCCCCCCCGGGCATTTACGGAGGATACCAGTGCATCGATCAGGTGATGGAACCCTCCGCGGAGATATCCCAGTCGCTCCCCCTCTACACCGCGATCCGACCGGATGGCGATCCGGGAGATGAGCCAGGCAGCAGAGACCTCTTTTCGCCGGTCCCCGAATTTGCTTTTGAGGAGCGGTTCAAAGAACGAAGTATACACGTTCAGTCCGAGATTCTCAAGGATGTACTGGTCGGCAGGGATGGTGTCGAGTGATGCGAGGTCTGCCTTTTTGGCCGTCAGGGTAAGCCATGCAAGGCGGGCTTTGTCCGAAAGGGTAAGTTCCGGATACCGGAGGATCTGCAGAGGTGTAGTAAGGGGATAGATCGTGTCCCGTGCATAGTATCCCGTTGAACCCGTTTTCCATTCAAGGCGCCCGGCGATTCCCAGTTCCTTCAAGAGGGAGAAGAGCGAAATATCGGAAGAAAAACAGTGATGGTAATACCGCTCGATCCAGTAATCGTTGATATGGTAGGAGGAGAGGCACCCGCCGGCATAGGGCATCTTCTCGAACAGGGTGATCTCATGGTCCTGTGCGAGTGCGTGTGCTGCAACAAGCCCGGTCAATCCCCCTCCGATAATGCCGATCCTCATGATTGCTGATCTATAGTATTTTCGCGGGGAAATGAAAAAGGCTCCGCAGAAACGGGAGATTCTACCTGCTCTTCCTCGGAGTTTTTATAAGAAGGTTTTTGTACTCTCGAAAATAAACGTTCTTACGAGCAAAAGGACTTAAAAGAATTAAGGTAAATTACTTATCTGTTAGCCCATTGGACGGTGTCACCAGATGCGGGTATTTTTCATAGGATTTGGCCAGGCGGGCGGCAAAATTGTCGATATGTTTATCGAGCAGGATAAGAAGCTCGGGACAAACAGTTTCAGGGGAATTGCCGTAAATACCGCACGGACAGACCTGATGGGGCTCAAAAATATTGAGATGAAAGACCGGATTCTTATTGGTCAGACCATGGTCAAGGGTCACGGGGTAGGCACCGATAACGTGACCGGAGCCCGTGTCACTGCTGATGAAATCGACAGCATCATCAGCGCCATCGATTCGCGTGGAACCCATGATGTGGATGCTTTCGTTATTGTTGCAGGTCTTGGTGGAGGAACCGGGTCTGGCGGATCGCCGGTCCTTGCCCGGCACCTCAAACGGATCTATCGCGAACCCGTGTACGCTCTCGGTATCATTCCTGCTCCTGAAGAAGGACGGCTCTATTCCTACAATGCAGCCCGCAGCCTTACCACCTTGGTGAATGAAGCCGATAACACGTTCATTTTTGACAACAGTGCATGGAAGAACGAAGGTGAAAGCGTGAAAACAGCATTCACGCGCCTGAATAATGAGGTTGTGAGACGTTTCGCGGTTCTTTTCCGCGCCGGTGAAATGAGCCGGATGGGTGTTGGCGAGATGGTGGTCGACTCCAGTGAGATCATCAACACCCTCCGTGGTGGCGGTATTACCACGGTTGGATATGCGGTCAGTGAAGTGATGAGCAAGGCGACAAAAGATAAGAGGGGGATTTTTGGAGGATTGAAGGACAAATTCGGGGGCAAGAAAGATGCAAATGTCGAGGTCCTGCTGGGAGAGGACCGTTCTGCCAAGATCGTTGCCCTTGTCCGCAGGGCCATGCTGGGACGGCTGACCCTTCCCTGCGATTACTCGACTGCCGAGCGTGCACTTGTCCTTCTTGCCGGGCCTCCGGACGAGATGGACCGTAAGGGTGTTGAGAAGGCAAAGAGCTGGGTTGAGGAAAATATAGCCGGTGTCGAGGTTCGTGGCGGTGATTATCCGGTCAACAGTGAGTACATTGCCGCGGTGGTCATGCTGGCAACGGTCGGCAACGCTCCCCGTATCAAGGAACTCCTCGATATTGCCAAGGAAACAAAAGAAGATGTTATTAAGTCAAAAGAGAAAAAATCCAGTATGTTTGAAGAGGGCATTGAGCCGTTATTTGAGTGAGGTTGATGATGAAGGGTGTAATTAAATGGATTATCTTATCAGCAATTCTTCTGTTCTGTATTCCGATGGTGTCGGCATTCACGGTTTCTTCCATAAGCATTGATCCTTCCGGATCCTTAATTCCGGGAGATGCTGTCATTGTCTCATATAAAATTCAGTTTCCCGCATCAGGTGGGGAGACCTTCCCTTCCGGCAGCGAGCTGCAGATGTCAACGGATCTGGAAAATCCGCAATGGACATGGACCCTGGTCCTTGATGAGATTGACAATCCCCGTCCGCAGTCCGGTGGCCGGATGCTCTCGCTGAGCGGCTTTGAACTGTCGTACCCGGCCGCGGTTGACCAGGCAGTACGAGTCACGCTGGAAGGAACGGTCCCCTCCGTAGAAAAAACTACCAATAAAACCATCATCAAGATCCAGGAAGTGGATGCGAACGGTAATATTATAACAAGTTCCAAAGTCGAACGCACGGAAATGGTAATCAATGTTGCCCAGGTAGCTGAGGCAATTGCCGCAAAGAGGACGGACCTCCAGACCTATCGCACCCATATCGATGAAAAGGCCGCGATTGGCGTTGATACCTCTGCTGCGGAAGTAAAATATAATGACGCAAAGTCAAAAATCGATGCTGCCGCTGCATTGCCCTCAAACCAGTATGAATCAGCTCTCGCCTACCTGAATACGGCAACAACCCTGATAAGCGATGGTGAAATTGCTCTTGAACGAGCATGGGCTGAGAGCGAGGTGCTCAATGCACAGACCCCTATCGCAAACGTCGACCGGGTAATCGCATGGTTCAAAGGAAACAAGAGCACCGCGGATAACGCGGAACTCCCCCCGATCATCGCAAAGAGGGAGATTGCAGTAAGTTACATATCCACGGCAAATGACCAGATTGCCACCGGGCAATATGCTCTGGCCCGCTCGAAGGCAGCAGAGGCCTTTGCCAAGGGTAACGAGTCGTATACTGAGGCACTGGCACTCCAGCAAAAAGTATCCGGTGGCTGGGCCCTCCCCACAATCCCCGGCGGCATTGTTGTACCAATCGTTATCGTTGTTGTTCTTATTGTGCTGGTGGCCGTGGGTGTTATCATCTATCGGAAACGTTCCCGCTGGGACGAACTTGGATAATCCAACGTTCCTCTCCCTCTCAATCTTTTTTTTTTCAATCCGTAGAAATTATTAAAAAAAGCTCTGGCGCAAGAATGGAAATTATATTGCAATAAAATGGGTTTTTGCAGGACATTTTTTTTTAAACGGAGGTTTCATCGCGTATACTGAACCTGCTGCAAGCGACGGTAATACATATCAATGAATACATGTGACAGGCTATCGCTGCCTAATCCGGTTAATTGGACAAAGCACCCAGTGAAAATCAAATATAAACTCATGTGCTCTTGAAGTGCTCCGCTTGTGCTATAGCGCCCGCATGCTTGTGGCACCCTCCGGATAGGTGGTGCTGAATTACCGGCACATCACAGGAACCTCAATAAAATCAACGACAACAGAACCAAAATGAAGGAGTATTCTGCTATCGGGCAACCAGATCCAAAACCGATCCTGGTGAAGTGAGGATGCCTGCCCATCCCCACGAGCACGTTATCGAAATTCAATTTGCATAAAAAATCGTAATAAAAAAGGGGTTTTTCCTATAGGCTGAAAAAATGAGTTATGGTACTGAAGGGTTCCGAACAAAGACATCGATATTGATACTCCCCATCTTCCCGTCGCGACGGAGATAGTAATCGATCATCCGTTTTTCATTATCATAAACAGAGAACCAGTAACTCAGTTTGTAGGTTCTTTTCTCGTATCCTTCAAGCGAGGGATAACTTTCCGTGTCGTGGAGAATGATAACATCCGGATCATTCTTTGTGATCGTAGCTTCATCTTCCTCGTTGCCATAGAATTTTATCTTGTTCCACCGGTCCCCACGGTAGTACCAGGGCATGGGCCAGACATCCTTGGACGCAATAACAACATGGTCCGATGCATCCATGAGCTGCATCACCATCCGCAGATCCTCCGAGTTCTGGACCTGCACGATTGGCTCGTTGATGTCAGCGGGGACGAAGGCCACATGCCAGGTCATGGCAAGAAGGAAGAGACATCCTGCAAGGGCAATGACTATTTTCTGCCAGTTCAGCTGGTAGGTGGCGACAAAGCACATCGGCAGGAGCTGGGGGATGATGAGCCATGGAACTTTTTCCCCGACATAGGCATAGAATGCCATGGTGAGGATCATCCAGTAAATGCACAACCGGAAAAACTCATCAGATTTTGAATGTCCTGGTTTTTCTGAATGCAATTGCCGGATACTGATTGCTGCAAGGTCTCCGGCCGGAACCGCAGTCTTCCGGTACCTGAGTACGAGTTTCAGCCGCATCAGGAGGAGACGGAAGTCAATTCCTTTGATAAGGAACTGGACTGTTCCGATGAGGGCGAGGAAAAATATCGGCAGCTCGTAGAGGAGATAGAGGGGGATATAGAAGAACCAGGGTCCGCCCAGTCTCTGCTGCTTGTGCATCGAGGTCCAGTGTTCTATCGCCTTATACCAGCCGGTTGTGTGTATGTCGAACTGGACTCCCCCGGTTGTTATCTGGAAGTCATTTCCAACAAGCGTCTCGGGATGGCCGCCAAAGCCGGTATACAGCACGCTCATTATCGCAACAACAATGAGCAGCCCGAGGAGCAGGTCGCGCTTCCATGAAGGGGGGAGCCGGAATGAACCCCGCCAGAATGCAATGATAAAAAACGATGCAAAGATCAAAAGAATTACCGGCATCTCTTCCTTACAGCTGAGTGCTCCCGCCATGGCTATTGCAGAAATTATCGCAAACCGGGTCTGCCCGCGTTCAAGGTAATACAGGAATGCAACGAGCAGGAGGAACGAAAAGAAGAGCATGAAGATATCATGGCGGAGGAAGCGGGAGAAGTAGATCATGTCCGGCGAGATCGCAAGGAACAGTGCAACCAGGAGGGTCTGGTTCTTCGTGATATACTCTAACCGGTAGATACAATAAACGAGGGGGATGAGAAGGGTTCCGAACAGGCAGGGGAGGAGCCGGGCAACGAGATCGGAACTCCCTAATGCGGCGAACATTCCTGCGGTTGCATAATACAGGAATGGCCCGTGGTAACTGGGATCATAAATCCACGCTCCCTTGGTCAGGAGCTCGTACGAGAACCATGCATGAATTGCCTCATCATGGTGCAGGAGTTTGAGATCAAGCTGCCAGAACCGTAAGATGATGGATCCGATTAAAATAAGGATAAAAATCCGTTCAAAAGTAAATATTTTTTTGATGGTATGGGAAAATCCCGCGGCCTGCTGCACGCGGCACCTTCAACTCTCTAAAACTATCTCAATGCCGATATCTTTTGGCACCTGAATGCGCATGAGCTGCCGGAGTGCACGTTCGTCTGCATCGATATCGATGAGGCGTTTGTGAACCCGCAGCTGCCAGCGATCCCATGTGGCGGTCCCCTCGCCATCGGGACTCTTGCGGATCGGAACAACCAACCTTTTGGTTGGAAGCGGTATCGGGCCGGCCAGATTTACACCTGTGCGTTCTGCGATCTCCCGGATTCTGTCACAGACCATCTCTACTTTGTTGAAATCAGTCCCTGTCAGGCGAATTCTGGCTTTCTGCATGTTGTCTCACCACAAAAAATATTTTATCTCATCTGCTTGGCCTGGATGGCGATGCACATGCCGGCTGCGATGGTTGATCCCATATCACGGACAGCGAACCTGCCGAGCTGCGGGAGTTCCTTGACATTCTCGATGACCATCGGCTTGGTCGGCTTGACGACAACAATGGCTGCGTCTCCGGACTTGAGGAATGTCGGGTTCTCCTCTTTGGTCTGACCCGTGCGCGGATCAAGTTTCTTCTTGAGCTCCATGAATGTGCATGCAGTCTGGGTAGTGTGGCAGTGGAAGAC
>CAZMCL010000037.1:0-10086 GCA_964564375.1 uncultured Methanoregula sp.
AAGCCTGTCAGATTTGTTAACACCGCTCGAAATCATCGAAAAACGGCTCGATGCGGTCTTCTCGGTCGGCATTCCGGTTGTCCTGTACAATCCCAAGAGCCGGGGCCGACCGCACAATTTCGCCCTTGCTGTTGAGCATGCCCGCAGGCATCTTGAAAGCGCAACGCCCATAGCAATAGTGCGAAATGCCCTTCGGGACGATGAACAGACTATCATCACGACCCTTGGGGCGATAGAAGAATACGAACCTGCCATTGATATGCATACAACAGTTATCATTGGCGGCAGCGAGAGCAGGATTTGGAGGATGGGAGACGATGTCAAAGGAATCATCACGCCACGGGGATACCACCGCAAATACGTATATTGACGTGGGCGCGGACACACAGGAAGGCTACGCCATCTCAAAGAAGTCACGGACTATTGCCCGCGAGGTAGTGGGGAATGCAACGGTCGAAGATCGGATCCGGCAACGCTGCTCTATTGCCGTTGGCGACTTTGCCATGGCCGGCCTGATGCGGTTTTGCCACGATCCGGTTCCTGCCACCCTTGCTGCCCTGAAAAGCGGCGCACCCATCATTACTGATATCCGGATGGTGCAGATGGGGATCCAGAAGAAAGGGCATGCGAGCGATGTACTCTGCGCCCTTGATTACGGGGCAGATATCGCAAAGGAGCAGGAAATCACCCGGAGCTCGGCAGGATTTATCGCCCTGAAAGACCGGCTTTTCGGCTCGATTGTTGTCATAGGCAACGCACCCTCAGCCCTCCTTGTGCTTTGTACGATGATACGTGAAGGAATCCGGCCCGCTGTTATAATTGGGACCCCGGTCGGTTTCGTCAACGCTGCTGAATCCAAGGAAGCCCTCCGCACCATTGCAATTCCTTCTATCTCCAATGAAGGGACGCGGGGGGGAACTCCTGTTGCCGTCGCAGCGCTCAACGAGTGCATTACCATCTTCATTGAAGGCGAACGGGTATGAGAGATCCGGTCAGCGGTTTTGAATACCCTGATGACTGGGTGCAGAGATGCACCGACCCCGGACAACTGCGGCTCGCAGAAGAGGGCTTAGCTATACTGACTTCGTCCGGCGCAGTCCTCCTCCGGGGTTTCACCACCGGGACTACGGCTGCCGCAGTTGCGAAGGCTGCGGTCCTTTCGCTAAAAGCTGATACGGAGTCGGTTACGCTCAATTTGCCCTGCGGCTTTCCGGTCACGGTTCCTGTGACGGGAAAAGCCGGCCATGGTTCCGGCAAGAAATTTTCCGGTGATTATCCTTCCGATGTCACTGCCGGTCTTGAATTTATCGCTGATGCAACAAGACAACCCGGGAGCACCACAATCCTCTTTGGCGAAGGGATTGGCCGTTTTTCACGGGATACCCCGCGTTACAGGAAGGGAACACCGGCTGTCAGTCCCCCGGCACTCTCGGAAATTGTCCGGGCCGTGCAGGAAGCGCTCGATATAATTGGCGAGACCGGCATATCAGTCCGGATCTCATCGCCGTCCGGTGCGGAAATTGGAAAACAGACCCTCAACCCGAAGGTGGGTGTTGAGGGTGGCATCTCCGTACTTGGCACGACCGGCCTGGTCGAACCGTGGGATGATCACCTGATAGAATCCACCATCGACCGGATCATGCTTGCTGACCGCCCGGTGCTCACAACCGGCCGGATCGGTCTCCGTTTCTCGCGGCTGCTGTTTCCGGACCGCGAGGTAATCCTTATCGGGGGAAAACTCCGGCAGGCCCTTGATGCTGCCCGCGGCGAGGTCACGCTCTGTGGTCTGCCAGCGCTTATCCTCCGGCATATCAACCCCGATATACTCGCAGGTACCGGGTTCATGACGGTCGAGGAACTGGCAGCATCCCCGCAGTTTCCCATGATTGTTTCTGCAACCCTTAATGAGTTTAAAAAAGCCCGGCCGAATGTGACCGTTGTCCTGATAAACCGGGACGGTAAAGTGATTGGTGAGAGTTCATGAAGATAATCGGTGTCGGGTGCGGCCCTGGCCTGCTGACAGAACAGGCTATTAAGGAACTGAAAAAAGCGCGGTTTGCTTATGGTTCGGAGCGGGCGATCGGTCTTGCCCGCCCATTTCTGCCGTCAAACTGCTCGGTAAAATCCATTGATGATTACAAGAAACTTCACACGCTCCCGGATGATGCGGTTGTCCTGTCCACCGGTGACCCCATGCTCGCCGGTCTCGGCTATCTCAAGGGAGAGGTTATCCCGGGAATATCTTCCCTCCAGATTGCAATCGCAAGGCTCCATATCCCTCTGTCCCGGGTCTCGGTTGTTGTTGCCCATGGCCATGGCCATGAAAAAGGCATGAGAGATACGCTGGATGAAATACGGCGGGGAAAAATCGTCTTTCTCCTTGCTGATCCGAAATTTGACGTGGATGAACTCTACCGGAGGCTTGCTGCTCTCATGCCCCCCCTCCAGATCGCGCTCTGCGAAAACCTTGCCTACCCGAAGGAGCGCATTGTTGTGGGGAGTATTGAGAATCCACCGCTGCCGGGTGCCTCTCTCTATTCTCTTGTCATCGGGGATTTTTAGATCCGGTATACGGCTGACAGAGCAGCAACCTTTTTTTGTCTGGCTTCGAATCATTCAAAAAGGAGTAATTCATGGATAAAGCAACAAGAACTCAGTTCAGTATCGCACTTTTTGTCATCGGGTTTGCCATGATAGCAGTCCAGGACCTTAAAAGGATTGATTCCATCAACCTCGGCTTCACATGGCCGTTTGCCCTGATGTTCTACCTCGGGTTAATCTGCATGGCGGCCGGTTATTACTTAAAATAGGAAAAAATTACTTTTTTGCCCGGGCCGGAGGCTCATTTTTTTGGATTTTTATCTCGCACTGGCGTTCGCCCATGCACATGGCCCGGACATAGCGGGCTGTATATTTTTTATTCAGGAGCGGGACTGCGGTGAGTGTAAAAGCCATGCATTTATGGAACGTGTTCTGGGTCGCATCCGGCCCCTGGTTGAGGAGCGGGCATCTCCTGATAATAAGCACACCTTTATTCTCTGACAATTCCATTGCTTCGGTTTTATAACCCGCCCCGAACAGGACGGTCATGATGATCGCAAGGGTATGTGCTAGCTCTTCACCGGAACTGACCGGTAGTGAAAGGTCCTTTGCCATGTCATACGCTATCGGAGCCAGTTCCATCCAGACTCCGTGCTCCAGCCTGTCGTAGTGATCGCCCACTTCCTTCCGGAATGCGGAATCGTACAGGGCCGGAAGGGTTGCTGTACACCGGGCTGCAAGTTTCCATTTCACGTCATCGGGGATATCTTTCAATTCGTTCATACGCGATCACGAAGCCGGTAACCGGTTATACTCGCCAACTTCATATCAATAATCCGATCCGGTAAATATAATCTGGCAGACTGGGAAAAATCCGGATAATGCACTGCACTGAATTTCGACAGTTTTATCGTATTATGAGATTAATTTGTCGATTATGACTGTTTCTGGTAGAACACACTGTTGTCTGTCCGGTGACGCAGCACATCTATTCGTAATTGCGATTCTTCTTTTCGGGTTGTTGTTTGTCTCCATCCCGAGCGCCGCTGCAGCTGATGATGACAGGGATTCACCGGAACAGGAAACAATTTCTGTGAATCCTGATTTCCTTGAGTCTGTCTTTCCATTCCTGCCGTTTAATTATGCCATTGTCAAGGTGAAGACAACAGCACCGGTCAAAGTCATCACACCAACCCCCACACCCACTCCGGTTCCGGTGAAGACCGTGCAGACCGTTGCACCGGTTGTAACGACCCTGCGGACTATTGCAACTCCAACGCCTACGCCAACTCCCGCGATTGTCCTCCGAACCCAGCAGGTCACGGCTGTACCGACCGTTGCGGTTCAGCGGACTCCGGTATCGGGCGTGGTGGTAACAAGACCGTTAATTACCCTGCCACCGACAACGCTCGTGGTAAAGCCGGGCAGCGTATCCATCAGGTGCCTGGCACCCGCAAAGAATTGCGACGGTACCTGTATAGACGTGACCGGCAGCCAGGATAACTGCGGGTACTGCGGGCAGCGGTGCGACGCCGGCCAGCACTGTTCCAATGGCGTCTGTGTTGTTGACTGTCCCACGGGCGAGGCAAATCTGAACTCTGATAACAATAACTGCGGTGCTTGTGGAAATGAGTGCCCGGATGGAAGGGAATGCTATAATGGTGTATGTGTTGAAAGCATCCCTCCTGAGTATCATGACTGCGGGAACGGGTGGGTAAGTTTCAATGATAACAACCACTGTGGCGCATGTTTTCACCAGTGCCCAGAAGGCACGCAGTGCAGCAACGGCCAGTGTATGGCGTCCTGCAGCGGTGCCGTGGTCGACCTTGAAAACGACCCCAACAACTGCGGAGCGTGCGGGAATGTCTGCCCGTACTGGATGTGCTGCAATGGGGTCTGTTTATGGGCTGATGAGTTGGACACCAACTGCGGTGCCTGCGGAAATGTCTGTCCGGAAGGCAAGAGCTGTTTTAATAATCAGTGCATGTTTGAATGCCTCGATGCTGATGGAAATAAGTATTGGCTGCCCTACCTGATCACTGACAATAATTGCGGGGGCTGCGGGATAGAATGTGGCGAGGGCTCGCACTGCGAGGGCGTCTGCCGTCGGGACGACTGCGCGGAAGGATTTGTCAGTTCCAACAATGTGTGCGTTCCCGAGGATGACCAGCACTGTGGCTATTACGGGCGTATCTGCGCCCCCGGGGAGACCTGTAATAATGGCTACTGCGATTGCAATGTGGATGGGTATATAAGATGCAACGGCACGTGCGTGGAGTCGGCAAGTACCTGCAACTGTGGACGGGACTGCCATGAATGGGAGACCTGCGTAGATGGCCAGTGCGTTAACAAATGCCCGAACCCGCTGGAGAGCTGGTGCGGCGATGAAGCGGGTTGCAAAAACACGGCTTTTGACCAGGACAACTGCATGTATTGCGGCCTCCATTGCAATGGAATGTGTTTCATGGGTAACTGCGTGTCGTCCCCATTCGGATAACTTTTTTTTGCTTTGTAGAAAACCTGTGATCCCATAATTTGACGCCCCCCTCTTGTGCCACCAGTCCCCCGTAGGGGAAGAGGGCACATTATGATGGGACGGGTTTCGGTTACCGGTAATATATCGTCATCACAACCGGGGGATTCGACAGCAGGGGGTGGAACCCCAAAAGAGTGTCAAAATTTGCTGAATAATTTCTACAGACCAATTTTTTCGCATTTTTTTAAATTATTGTCCGGTTAACCCCGGCAGGCAGGACTTTTTACTTGTACTCCCGCAAACAAACGGGTGAACCTCCGGATCCGGCTAAATCCGCCGGAACATGGAATCGAGATCGGTTCTCGTGTACCTGATGACGGTAGGCCGGCCATGCGGGCAGGTGAACGGGTTTTTCGTCCGCCGAAGCTGGTCGACGATACGCTGGCACTGCTCCTGCGAGAGAACAGTTCCTGCCTTGATGGCGCCCCGACAGGCAACGACCCGTGTAATCCGCTCGCGGCTGGATACTGCCTGTGACGCCTCAGTGCTGACAAGATCGCTTACAATCTCATCAATGGTTCCGGTTCCTTCCACACGCCCGAGAATGACCGGCACCGCCCGCACGATAAACGAGTCCCCGCCAAACCCTTCAAGAAGAAAACCCTCGGCAGCAAGGGATGGCAGGAGATCGCGGAGGACCGCTGCCTCTTTTGGCGTCCGGTGCAGGACAACCGGGTTCAGCAGTTCCTGCGATGGGCGTTTTTCCTGGTCCTGTGCGCTTACCTGTTCATAGAGGATCCGTTCGTGGGCTGCGTGCTGGTCGATGATAAGCAGCTCGTCCGCCCGTGTCCGTGCAAGGATATATATGCCGCCGAATTCGCCGATTACTTCAATTTCAGGCAGGAGCGAGGAGACAATACAGGTCGGCTCATCACTGACCGAAAGCGCCGTCTGCCGCAGACGCTGGTCTGATGAAACGGTCCCGGCATGGGTGCACTCCGAGACGCCGGAAGCAAGGGCGGTTCCTGAAATAACATACGGTGCGGGAACAGCAGGGGGGATTTCCTGAAGCGGGCGTTCTTCAGGAAATGCCCGTGGATATTCTGCGGACGGGATCAGGTCATGAGCGAACAACGTCTCCCTTACCGCTGACTGGACGGTATCGGTAATCTCCTTTTCCCGTGAGAGCCGGATCTGTTTTTTTGTCGGGTGGACATTGACGTCAACCAGACCTGTGTCAATTAAAAGAGACATGAACGCGACCGGAAACCGGTCCTTTGGAAGGAGCGTCCCGTATCCTGCCTTGACAGCATCGCTTATGGCGGGGGACGTCACATAGCGCTGGTTGACCGCGACGATGAGCCGCGCACGATCTTTACGGGAGAGGGAAGGGCGCGAGATATAGCCCTCAACTGTCATGAACGGGAGAGAACTCTTAACCGGAACAAGGTCCTTTACCACATCGCTGCCAAAGAGACGGGCGATGGTGTCCAGAGGACTGGTTGTCCGGTCAGTGGTGAGTTGTTCTGTTCCATTGTGGATGAGATGGAACGCGATCTCCTTATGAGAGAGGCAGATCCCTTCACAGATGTCATGGATGTGGGCAAGCTCGGTGTTCCGGGTCTTCTGGAACTTCTTCCGGGCCGGAGTGTTGAAAAAGAGATCTTCGACAAGGACGCGTGTACCATCCGGACAGCCAGTGCTGCCCGTCTCCTTTATGCTTCCCCCGATAATGATAATCTGCGTACCTGGAACCGCACCGCTGTTCTTTGGTTTGGTAACAAGCGTTACCCGGGCAACCGCAGCTATCGTAGCCAGTGCCTCGCCCCGGAAGCCGAGCGAATGGATCCGGTGGAGGTCATCAATGGTGGCAATCTTGCTTGTGGCATGGGGAACAAACGCCAGCTCTGCATCGGCCGGGGACATTCCGCTCCCATCATCCGTTACCCGGATTGCCGCGATCCCGTCTTTTGTTGAGGTCAGTTCGATCGTGACAGAGCCCGCACCGGCATCGATAGCGTTCTCGATGAGTTCCTTGACAACCGATGCCGGGCGCTCGACTACCTCGCCTGCCGCAATCTGGTTGATTGTTTCAGGGGCCAGAATGCGTATGCGGGGCTCCTCCTCCGGATCCGTCATGGGTTATCACAATCCAGGGTTTTTTTCAGGTCCGCGATTATTGCGAGCGCCTGCAGGGGTGTCATTTCGTCCGGGTTCAACTCAGCCAGGGCCCGGAGAGTCGGGTGATTGGCAGGGGCTGCGGCCGGTTCGTGGTCATCGACCAGCAGGATCTGGGTATAGCGTTGTGGTTTTGTTCCGCCGGCAATACCACGACTCATACCTTCGGAAAGGAGAGCATCGGCGCGTTCGGTTACCTTTTTTGGAATTCCCGCGAGCCGTGCAACGTGGATACCATAACTCTTGTCCGTTGCTCCCGGAATCAGTTTCCTGAGGAAGACAACTTCTTCTTTGGTCTCACGGACAGCAAAATGATAATTTTTCACCCGCTTTAAGGTCTCTTCTGCAGTGATGAGTTCATGGAAATGGGTGGCAAAGAGGGTCTTTGGACCACTCTGGCCTTTACCATGGAGGGATTCAAGAACTGCCCGGGCAATGGCACAGCCATCGGCAGTACTCGTACCCCGCCCAATCTCGTCCAGGATTACCAGGCTTTTTGAAGTTACATTGTTGAGGATGTTGGCCAGTTCCAGCATCTCGACAAAGAATGTGCTCTGGCCGCTTGCAAGATCATCGAATGCTCCGACGCGGGTGAAGATCCGGTCGATTACACCGATGCTGGCATGCCGGGCCGGAACAAAACAGCCTGCCTGTGCCATGATGCAGATCAGGGCCGTTGCCCGCATATACGTTGACTTGCCGGCCATGTTGGCACCGGTGATGATGAGGATCTGCGTGCCGCTGCCGGAGAGATCGGCATCGTTGGGCACGAATCCCCCGGTCAGACCCTGTTCAACAACCGGGTGCCTCCCGTCGCGGATGGTGATTGCGTCGCCAAAGTCCAGCTGCGGACGCACGTAATTTCTAATTTTTGCCACCTCCGCAAGGGCAGCACAGACGTCAAGCACTGCGATACCCCGGGCAATGGTCTGCAGGTCCGCAACTATTTCCCTGAGTGAGTCGATGACACCGGCATACAGTTCGCGCTCCAGAGCAAGGACCCGCTCATCTGCATTGGTGATAAGTAATTCCTTCTCTCTTAGCTCAGAAAGGGTGAAACGCTCACCGGTTGCTGTGGTCTGTTTTCGTTCGTAATGCGCAGGAACCAGGGCGAGGTTGGGCTTTGTGATATCGATATAATATCCAAAGATACGGTTATACCCGATCTTGAGGGATTTGATACCGGTTTTTTGCCGTTCCTGTTCCTGGAGTTTCACGATCCAGTCTTTGCCCGAGTGGAGTACGGTAGTGATCTCGTCAAGTTCGGTCGAAAATCCCCTGCGGATTACGCCGCCGTTACGGGCAATCGCCGGGGGTTCATCAATAATTGCCTTCCGGATGATGGAGATGGTTTCCGGCAGGTCACGGATATCCCGGAGTGCAGAACAAAGGATAGCAGGTATGTCGGGAGTGTCAGTAACAGAGATGTTGCTCCTGAGTTCCGGGAGCGTGGAGAGTGAATCGGCAAGAGCAACAAGGTCGCGGGGGCCGGCATTGCCGTATGAGATCCTCGCAGCGATCCGTTCGATATCAGCAAAGCGGGCAAGAGCGGATCTCAATGCAAGTCGTGCAGGGGTATTATTGGCAAGATATTCTACCCCATCCAGCCGGGCGTTAATTTCACCGATATCCAGAAGCGGCCGGACCAACTGGCGTTGGAGGGACCTGCAGCCCATCGGTGTTTTTGTCAGGTCAAGCGACGCCAGGAGTGTAGATCCTTTCGTACCAGGACGGATGCTCCCGGTCACTTCCAGGTTGCGCAGAGTAATGGCATCGAGCATCATCGATTGCGTGGATGAACGGGTGGAGAGGCTGGTGATATGGGAGAGTGGTGACCCTTGCGTTTCCTGTGCATAGGCAAGTGCAGCCCCGGCTGCACTGGTGGAGGCAGGATGGTCGCAACCGTAGCCGGCAAGGGATGCCACATGGAAATGGGCCAAAAGCACTTTCTCTGCACGTTCTTTTACAAACGCCTCATCCTTGAACCGGGTGACAAGGACATCCTGGCCGGCAATTTGTGCAACCAATGTATCCGGAACAGTGGATGGTACAATACATTCTGCCGGGTGGTATCGTGCAATGTCGGATAAGAGGTTCTGGAGTGCCGGATCGTGATTGATAGCGGATACAAAAAATTCACCGGTTGAGATATCCAAAAGCGCGCTCCCCCATGCCTGACCTTTTTTATCCGGGCAGAGCGCCATGAGATAGGTGGCTGCTGTTGAAGGCAGCATTGAAGGATCGATTACCGTGCCCGGTGTGATAATCCTTGCCAGTTCGCGGCGGAGAATCCCTTTTGTGGTTTTGGGATCTTCAACCTGTTCAACAACAGCGACCTTGTAGCCTTTGCTGACGAGCTTTGCAATATATCCATCTGCCGCATGGTAGGGGACACCGGCAAGCGGGATCCGGTTATCGCCGCTTTTCGAGCGCGATGTCAGGACAATATCGAGTTCCCGGCTGATAAGTTCGGCATCGTGGTTGAAGGTCTCGTAAAAATCGCCGATCCGGAACAACAGGATGGTATCTTTGTGGTGGTCTTTGAGTTCCTGGTACTGCCGCATGACCGGCGAGAGGCGGGAACCTGCGTCACTGTCGCCGTTTTTACCTGGTCCGGTCCTGCGCGCCATTTCGTAAAAAGGTAGCCCTTTGGATCAGTTAATACCGATCTGATCGATCCTGCAAGATATTACCGGCTCCGGGTAAACCCGTACCAGAGAATGAGCGGTGAAGAGATTAAGAGCGCAATGAGGCCGTACACCAGACCAAGGGTAAATCCGATCTCGAGCAGGCGCATAAATTCAACAAGGATATCTACCGCAGCCGGTATCCCGCTCCAGATTATCATGATCCCTGCAAGAGATAAGAGGAAGATGCCAATGGCAGCGTTT
>CAZMCL010000038.1:0-10028 GCA_964564375.1 uncultured Methanoregula sp.
AACATTTTCTTCACGGTTGTCTGTCCCGGGGATGTCGCCACACCAATTTTCAGAGGCCGCATCCCGGAGGGTGCAGTCCCGGTGGAGACGGCAGCCCGGATCATCCTTGACGGCATTGCAAAAAGGGACCGGATGGTTGTCTTTCCGGATGCTATGGTGGAGGTCCTGGAGAAATGCAAGGACCCGGTCTTCCGTCATCTCGCGCATAAAAATGCCGAGCAGGAGACCCGCGAGATGTTTGCATCGCCGGATTACCAGCGGTTCCTTGCCGAACAGAAGAGGAGATGATGGACACCGGAGGCATCGTCCGGGAAAAAGATCACGGACAAGGCACGTGAGCCTGTGCCCGTATAAACACGAGATGACAACAATGACTGACGCATTTAAAGGAAAGATTGCAATGGTGACCGGGGGAAACTCCGGTATCGGGTATGCGCTATGTGAAGAACTCCTAAAAAGAGGAGCAATTGTCTACATGGCCGGACGCAACCCGGCTAAAGTTGCAGAAGCGGCAAAAAAACTTGCTGCACAGGGGGACCGGATACATACGGTCACCGTTGATGTGACAAAGCAGGCAGAGGTGCAGAAGGCAATTGAAGATACTGTTGCACAGGCCGGACGGCTGGACTTCTTGTTCAACAACGCTGGTGTCGGGGGCACCAAACCGTTTGAGCAGGCCACCCTTGAGGAGTGGAAGACCATCATTGATACCAACCTCTGGAGTGTCATCTACGGGGTTCATGCCTCGATTCCGATCATGCTGAAACAGGGATCTGGTCATATTGTCAATACCAGTTCGGTAGCAGGGCTCATCCCCCCGCCATACCAGTCACTCTATTCTGCAACAAAATTTGGTGTTACCGGTCTGACGGAATCCCTCCGGTATGAATATGCAGACCGGGGGATTCACTTCTCCACCATTTGTCCGTCCAATATTGCAACCCCGATCTTCACCAAGGATATCAAGGGCACGGTCCATAATGAAATAAAGATCCCCGATGATGCGTATCCGGTTGACAAAGCAGCATCCCTCATCCTCGACCGGGTTGCAGAGCACAAGGGAATTATTGTTGTGCCTGAGGATGATTTCATCACCATGTGGCGTGCGTATGCCAATGGGAGTGAGCAGGGAGAGGAGTTCCTGGTAAAGATGGCGCGTGACCGTGCAGCAGCATACGCGAAGGGCGGGAATTATTACTGACCCCGGTCACACAATTTCCTTTTTTTTTCATTCCCGACATGATGCGATGCAAATAATCTGCATGAACGTGATGGGCAATTTGTCACCGGCACGATCAGAGTGCAACGGCGGACAATTTCGTAATATTTATACAGGATTGAAAAATAAATAAATAAGTCAACCAAATCCTGAATGCTATCGGTTCATGTTGTCCGGCGGACACTTCCCGGATATCTGTTGCCGGATATTCTTCAGGTAGAAGTGAACCATGGCAAATGAAACCCAACTAAAGCAAGTCACGGATTCAGCACCCGGCAAAGGCTCCGAGTTTACGCTGGAAACGATCAGGGTACGATTACATTATATTGACAACCTGCGGTGGATGTGCATCCTGATGCTTTTCCCCTTTCACACTGCAGTGGTATTTTCCGCAGGCTGGTATGGCTATTATGTCACATCAGATTACACATCTAATGCAGCGTACTTGTTTGTCATTAGTGTTCTGCCATGGATCATGCCGTTGCTCTTCTGTGTTGCAGGATTGAGTACGAAATTCGCACTGCAAAAACGTACACCCGTTGTATACCTCAAATAACGCGTGACAAAGCTCCTTGTTCCATTTCTGGCAGGGCTTGTGCTGATTCTGCCCCATTATGGCATATTATGCCCTGAAATTCCACGCAGGTTTCACCGGCAGTTATGCGGATGCGTTTTTGCATTTCTTCAGCTCAATTACCAACATCCAAGATCCCACCGGATTTACCGGTGACTTCTCTTATGACCACCTCTGGTTCATCATCTTTCTCTTTGTTATCTCGGTTGTGGCACCCGGTGTGATCCTGCTGGGGCAGAAGATCACCTGGCTTCACATTAATGCCGATAAGATCGGTCTGCCGGTCCTGGTACTTTTGTTTATTCCAATCTGGCTCCTGAACTATGTCGGTATCTTTGTTTCAGGATACTCAATTACATCATATTTCGCCATGTTCCTCATCGGGTACTACCTCATCCCGATGGATTCGGTTCAGGCACTGCTGGAAAAGAACTGGCTGGTTCTCCTGGCTGCATGGATAATCTAACGATTGGGGTGGTATGCGGTGCACATATCCTGGGATATATGGAACTAGGGTAATGTACTATTTCAGCCCCTAAATCCAAGAAGGATTTACTGAGTGAAAACTGGCAAAAATTGCATGTCCAGAATGCAATTTAAAAAAGTTATATCAATTTCAGTGTGAGTAGAGACGTTGTGCGTGATGCCGGTATGAGTTCATTCTCCAGAAATTACCATTGATGTTTTCGAGAGATAAATAAAAAGAAATCATTCATCTGTTTCTCATGGAACAAAGTTCGAATTCAATAACAGAACAGACCGGGTTCGAACAACGCCGAATCCTCATAGCATTAACGAAGATCCGGCTAGTGATGACCCAGATGTATCGTGATCACACCGGATTCACGGATCCGTGATGGTGTTATTTCGTGAACCGGTCTCTCTTCCACATTGAAAAAAAGAGACCGGAAAAAATTTGGAATTTTAATAGGCTTGGTGTGAACTCAATTATTTTTTGAGAACCGCAATGGTCTGCCTGTCATTGACACTATGCAGATACAGCGCGGAATCTGTCTCGCATACCCCCGTTATTTTCCTGTAGGGGATAGTGGTGCTCTGCAGATTTTCTATAATCGTTCCCTGCTCATCGAATGCAAATACATGGCTGTATTCGGAATTCTCCCTGCTGTCTTCAGTAACCCCTTTTTCATTAAACCGGATTATAACGGCACGGATGAATGGATCTCCGGCCAATGAATCGAGTGAATCGGATCGAGGGGAAACGAACCCGACCCAGATCTTTTTCTTGCCCCACGCAACATTGTCAGGGAATCCGGGTAGATTATCTAAAAACACCTTCGCTCCAATATCCCCCTTTACGAGATTTCTGCCATCGGCATCAATCTTCCAGATGCGATTCTCCTGGGTTTCAGAAACGAACAGATGCTTTCCGGATTCATCAAGTACCATGCCGTTTGCAAAAGCAAGTCCTGATATCACAACAGATGTGCTTTTATCAGCAGGATTGTATACCAGCACCTTCCCTGTTGAGGTATGCCGGAATGCATCACGATTAGACGTTATTACAGGATCATTCCCATCTTCCATCGGTCTTAAAATACTTGCATCGCTGAAATAGATTTTTCCGTCTGATGCAATTACTACTGAATCGGGAAATGTAAGCGGTTTTCCCTCAACACTACTTGTCAGGAGCTCTATTTGGGCGTGTTCCACCGTGAGATTTGTCTTTAAAAGCGCCCCGCCAACCCCATCATAAGAGGTATCAACAAAAATCAGATTGCCGTCATGATCAAAGTCAAAACCGAGAATGCATCCGCTGGTATTTACCACCTCGGAAATTTCTTTACCATCCGGCAGCATTTTGAGGATCACTCCTCCTTTGACAGATGCATACAGGTACCCGTCATGATACAGAATCGTCTCGGGTCCGGAATAGGGACTGATGCTGAACTCGGTGATATTGGCAAGCGCTTCATTCCGGATAAAATCACCGGTGTACCCTTCGCTCAGGTTTACCGAGTAGGCAACCGGGTTTATTTCCGGTTTCATACCCCCGCATATAAAACAACAATGCAAAAGATCGCAAGGATAATCGAACAAACGATATATAGTTTTTTCATAATAACTCACAACTTTTTTTAGGTTTTCCCATTCCCGGAGCAAATGGAAAAATGGAATTTTCGCAGACGGAACTGTGTCCGGAACAGAACATCTCCCGTGCTATCTGTTGATTTGGGAAGTCAATGGCAACATAGTGTATCCCGGCAATAACGTACCGGCAATCGATAAACAGACCATAAACAACATGATCCGATAAAGTGGTGATTTTACTGATTGTTTTTATGGTATTTTTATAAAACATTTCGATCCCTTTCATTTCTCGTTTTTGGCCGTTGAAAAATAATAAAGAAACGAACCGATACTACAGACAAAGAGTCCCAATGAAATCGAAAACGACCAACCAAGCACAAACACCAAAAATGCAGCTGCAAGTAATACATATCCTAAACGAAGGGAAAAATTTTCAGACGTTTTTGCTGATTCTTTTTCTGACATTTTTTAAAACCTCTTATAAGATCCGGGATAGTTCCCGGGAGTACTGTACCCGGATAGAATGCATTCCCGGACATAACCTATGGGAATTGAATTCCTGTCAGGAATAATGTTACGTTTTTCGTTTTTTAGTATCCGTCAGCAGGTGCGAATATGCTGTGACGTGACCACATATGACGCAAAAGAGATCAAAAAAATGAAAGAAAAATATCCCCGTTATTTCTTTGGATGCATGACATCATCGACGGCGAGACCGTGTGCTTCCAGTACCGGAATCCAGTTGGCATTGCCCATCTCCACAAACATCTCCTTGGTGATTTCCGGCACAGTATAGATGTTATCGCCTCCGGCATCCGAAAGAAGCAGCTTAAGGAACTGTTCTCTTCCTTTGTCCGTTTTTATTCGTGCCTCCGGTGGCAGGTGAGGTAAGAATGGACCAGCGCCAAGGCCATTACCGGCCTTCCAGGAAAAACCTACTGCCTCAGCCCAGCACTGGATTCTCCCGAGAGACCACTTGGTCTGGTATCCTTCGTAAAATCCCAGGTTGCAGACCGAATACACCGAAGGCTTCTTTTCCGGAGGATGGGCCTTGATGAAGGCATCCAACTGTTCCAGGTACGTAATAACGTGTGAGGGTAGGCAGTCGAAGTAGAGCGGGTATACAAACACCAGATGGTCACAGGAAAGGGCCTCATTAAACCGTTCAGGTTTTGCTGCATTAAAGATCAGAACCTCACCAGAATTCCCGATTGCTGTCGTCATCTCTTCAATTAAGCGGGCGGACATGCTGCCTTTCGGTTTCGGGCTGCCCATGATCATAGCGAGCTTCATAAGGGAACCTCCTTGTAGACATCCCTGATGAAATGCAGTTCACCGGTGGTCCCCGGTCCCACGTTTGCTTTTTTTGCAATGTAGAACCTGGTCATCATCTCTTTCTCACGGTCCGTGATGGCGTCCCCGTACATGTACACATTAAAAAATCGGAAACCGGTTATCCTTGTTCTCCCGCCCAACATGCTTCAATTCACCGTTCCGTATCTCAAAGAACGGGGTGTTGCTTCCGATTGATCGGTCGAAAACATTCTTTACAAACCGGCTGTATCCACCATACACGCATCTGCTGATGATAATTTTTTCATCTTCTTCAAGCTGCGTGGGCATTTCGTTGTAGCTGTCTTGAATGATGCAATGCTTCGGGGTTTTAACCCAGCAGCCTAAACAGCCGATACATTTTTTCATTGTACCGTGTGTTTCAGCAATTATTCTGACATCTTCACAGTTTTTAAGACCGGGAAATGCTTTGAGAAATACTTCCGGATCAAGATCATGTACAATCACTTTCATGGTTGAAGTTCTCCATTTTAGACGAAACTCTCTCTGAATTTTGTAAAACCCGCGGTCTCTTTTTTTAGTAAAACGAGATATTTTCGCCTATATCTATTTTTAACGACCATTTCTCCATATATTTTTTGATAATTATATAAGATCCATCACTAAGACAGATAGTGTAAGCATACTGTAAAAATTTAAGATTATTACTGAATAGAAACTACCCGAGAATACTCAGAGATACATATCACTAGATCTTCATAAAGAACGCGATGACGGTAATTGTATCTGAACTCCAATTTTTTCAGGTATAGCGGGAATTTTTTAGGATTGGCACCATGATATTTCATCAGTCGTTTTTTTGCAAATGACCAGAATCCTTCGATACCGTTGATGTAAACCTTCCCGTTGACGAATCGTTTTCCGTGATCGATCCTCATATGATATAACCCATACGAGATAAGACCGTTATAATTTCGGAATTTATCGGTGTAAATGAGACTTCCACGTTTCACTTTGGTGATGGCCATAGTGAGGAGAGTTTCCCCGGTGACATTCTGTACAACCTCCCCCCGGACTTTTCCACCCCGTTCCATGATACCGGACACCGGGAACTTACTGGCATGAGTCCCCGTGCTTCCCTCCGGGAGCTGACGGATTTCTGCACACGGGAAATTTTAATAAAACAGGGAACCACTTGAAGAAATAGCGTATATCCTCTAAAAAAAATTAAACCCGCCAAACACGCCACGAACCCGAAAAAACCCGACATTTCCACGCAGTTGTCACAGTCCCCTTTTTTTGAAACGACCTTCGAAGAATAGGCTGCTGTAGAATCCGCCCTTTACGCACAAGTAATTCCTTTTTTCGGATATGGTTCAATGAAATACCGGTAATCGTGAATACATTCTCTGTGTTTTCCCGCACCGGTCGATTACTTTTTATACCAATGAACCCTAGCATAATTAGGTATCTTGTGATGCAAGATACTGTGTTAAGCACTTAACACACGTATGCCCGGAAAAACCTTCTCAAACCTCCGGCAGTGCGAAAGCAAAAACCTCTGAATCAGCGCACTGCCGTGGACCGGGCATGCATACCAACCAGGGAGATCCCATGAACATCCAGTTTAAAAAAGGCGTCATTGAGATCTGCGTTCTCTTTGTTCTGGCACATAAGGACTGTTACGGGTATGAGCTTGTTGCTGAGATCTCCAAGAAGATCGATATCTCGGAAGGCACGATCTATCCGCTGCTCCATCGCTTGAAAGACGAGGGGCATGTCACCACATACCTGCAGGAATCAGCCGGGGGTCCGCCCCGAAAGTATTACCGCTTGACCGAGAGCGGGAGGAAAGAAGAACATGAACAGAAAGAGGAATGGATGCAGTTTGCGGCATCGGTAAACGCGCTCCTCGAGAGGAAGAACGATGCTGCAGAATGAACAGGAGTATATCCGGATTTTAAGAAACCGGCTTGAAGGAACGCTCCCGCAGGACGAGCTCGACGATATAATCTCCGATTACGCCGAGCATTTCCGGATGGGAAAGGCAGACGGGCGGTCTGAAGAGGAACTGTACCGGTCTCTCGGGTCACCTGAAGATGTAGCCCGTGAGATCAAGGCAAGCCACCTGGTAAAGAAGGCTGAATTCCACCGTTCGTGCGGCAATATTTTCCACGCGGTCATCGCAACGCTCGGGCTGGGGCTCTTTAACCTAGTCTTTGTCCTTGCACCGTTCTTCATCCTCGTCTGCATGCTGCTTATGGTATTATTCATTGGCGTGATGTTTGCGTTCTTCGGGCCGGCAGCATTTGTCTTCTCGGTCCTCCAAATCCTTGGCCTCCCGTCGTTTGCCATCTGGCTCTCGCCGGTTGCCGGGGTCTTCTTCTCGATCGGGATAACCAGTCTCGGGCTTCTCCTCATCATCGCTGATTTCTACCTTGCCAGGATCTTCTATCTCCTTGGTATCCGGTACCTGAAGTGGAACATCAATGTCATAACCGGCTCGGAGGATATTGTATGACCGGATCAGAACAAAAGAAGGAATCGTCAGGACGCATTCCCTGTGGTCTCCAGATCGCCGGTTTCAGCATAACCCGGATCATCCTCTGGCTCATCGCCATCACGATAGTGTCCTTTGTCCTCGGGTTTGCCATTCTGGCCCTTTCGGGCGGGCTGCCGGTTGAATCCGGGCAGAAAATGTCCCCGTTCCGGAACTCGGTCTTCATGGCGCCTAACACGACCCCCATCGCTCTTGACGGGGCGGGTTACGGCGATGTGCAGATCACCATGGGTGCAGGTGAATTTACCCTGCAGGGAGGCGCACCGTCGGATTCTCTTATGGTTGCCACCGTCTTCTCCAAGGCCCCGGAATGGCAGCCTGATTACACCGTGTCTGTCAACGGGACTCAGAAGACCGTGGTCATGATGGACAAAGGCCACAACGCCAGAGAGTGGGTGGCTGTCCATTCCCCGAACAACTGGGAGGTCCAGCTCAACGAGGATGTGCCGCTTGACCTGAAAGTCAGTGTCGGTGCGGGCGACAGCCGGCTTATTCTCGGCGCCGTCACCCTTACCTCTCTCTCCGTGAACAACGGCGCCGGTGATACCGAGATCGACCTTGGCGGGTACCATGGTGGACCGTTCATGGCCGAGATCCATCATGGTGTCGGGGACCTTACCCTCCGCGTCCCGTCAAACAGCAACACCCGTATCAGCACGCACCAGGGTGTTGGCAGCATTGACAACAGCGGATTTGCACAATATGAGAATACCTTCACAACGGTCGGGTATACCCCGGCCCTGCCGGTAAACGAGATCCTGATCGAACAGGGTGTCGGCGAGATCAGCTTCGTAGCAGTCTGAATAAAAAACAGGAAAGAATCGTATGAAAACCAGCACGATACTCATCTTCATTGCAACCTTTGTTGTTGTTGCACTTGCAATGTCCCCTGCCTATGCAGAGGATGCACCGACCGTGACCATATCGGATTACAGGGTGAACCCCTCCGTCCTGATGCCGGACAGCATGGGGACGATCACCATCACGGTGAAGAACACCGCCTCGTCGGCATCGGTCAGCGAGAAGTCCGGACAACTCTCCGCAGATTCCTATGCCCTGGTCAAGACCTCCGATACCAATGTGAACATCGAGAACGTGAAACTGGAAGGGAATGGTATCAAAGTCCTTTCCAGCGACTTCGACCGCGTCGGATCAGTCGGCCCGGGGCAGTCCCTGCCCTTTACCTTCTCCATCCAGGCCCCACAGTCGAGCGGGATCTATTACCCTGAGGTCTGGATCGATACCAGTGGCGGAAAGAGCGTGAAATACCCGATCCCGGTCAATGTCAATACAGCGCTCGGGATCCAGAAGAGCGCGATCCTCATCATGAGCAGCACCCTGACCGGCAGTCAGAACCCCGGCGAGGAGATCCCGGTTGCGATTACCATAACGAACTCCGGCGAGATGCTTGCTGATGACGTGACCCTCAAGATAGAGAACGTGAGTGCCACAGTGGCACCGAAGAGCACCGATCTTTATCATCTCGGGATGATCCCCGCCGGCGAGATACGGACCCTCGACCTCGTCCTCTTATCCGACAAGAATACCGATGCGGGGCTTGTGAAGATCCCGGTTACCCTCCGTTACAGTGCCATCGATGGCGCCCAGCAGACCCAGCTTTCAGGCATCGATGTCCTCTTCAAGGGCCAAGCCGAGCTGGGTTTTGTCACGGTGGACACCAATCCGGCACGGCTCACTGAAGGCACACCATTCGACCTGACTATCCGGATCGAGAATACTGGCACCGGTGAGGCAAAGCAGGTCTCGGCAACCGTTGACCTGCCGGTTGAAGGAAAGAAGGAAGCTTTCATTGGCAAGATCAAGCCCGGCAACGATGCCCCGGCAATCTTCCTCCTCGAAGGAGCGAAGGCCGGCAATATCCCTTACACGCTCACGATCGACTACACGGATGACATGGGCGAGCACACGATGACGCGGGAGATGAACCTGCGGGTTCCCCCGACAGATATGACCGGTACAATCATCACCCTGCTAATAATCCTCCTCATCCTCGGGGCTGTCGGCTACCGGTACTGGTACCTGCCGAAGGTCAATGGTGACGGGAAGTTCCCATGGGAAAGAAAGAACTGAAAGTCGCGTTCCTGCTGGCGCTGCGCTCGCTCCAGCGGGGAAGCCGCTCAAGTGTAGTTCTGACTGTGCTTATCATCGCGATGTGCTTCACCAACATGGTCTTCTTACCCGGCCTCTTCAACGGGATCGGGCAGAGCATCACAACGCAGGTCGTGGATTATGAGGTTGGCAACGTGCTGGTCAGCCCCAAGGCTGGTGACCAGTACGTCACGGACCTTGACGCCACGCTCGACCGCATC
>CAZMCL010000039.1:0-9905 GCA_964564375.1 uncultured Methanoregula sp.
ATTCTTGAGATTGATGGTAATATCGATGCTCTCAGAGAACTTACGCTCTGGCGCCTTCTCAATAGCCGTTTTTACGGCGTCTAAAATTTTGGCCCTATCAACCATCAGATTCCTCCATAGTTCTCTCGACCGATTGTTCGATCTCCTATGGTTTTCTCCTGTTTATTTCACGAGTACGCTGTCGTACTTGCCTTCTGCGATGAGGGCGAGAACCTCTTTGGGTTTCTTGCCGTCAACGGTAACTCCGATGCTGACACACGTGCCGATGACTTCCTTGACGGCAGTCTTCAGCTCGTAGGAGAGCATGCTCTCGAGTTTCATGTTGGCAATTCTTACAGCGGCCTCAAATGGCAGATCGCCTGCCACAATGGCGTTGGGCTCTTTGGAACCTTTCTCGATACCGACCTCTTTTTTAATGAGGGCCGACACCGGGGGGATACCCACGGTGACCGTGAAGTTCTTTTTTGCGTCGACTTCGATCCGGACCGGGACCTGCATTCCGTTGAATGAGGCGGTCTTCTTGTTGATCTCGTCTACGACTCCCTTCACGTTGATACCGAGTGGTCCAAGCGATGGTCCTAATGGGGGACCAGCTGTTGCCTTTCCGCCGGGTACTAAAACCTCGACCACTTCTGCCATAGTCTTTGCACCATGCCGTCCCCCGGTTAGAGGGATTCAAGCTTGGGTCTGTAAATATTGATGGGAAGTGACTTAAAGGTGATCTTGGGAATTCAGATTTTCAGGAGATGTGGATGGTCCCAAAAGTTCTATCGCAATTGCGATACCCACCGCCACCCCCGCGGGGCGCTCCCGTGGCGGATCAGGAACTTACGTTCACATCAAACCTCCTCGCCCAGCGAGGCCCCGACGAGGCGGCCGGGCGACCCCCGCCGGGGGTGGGTCTCCTCCTCATGTCATATACACCCCAAAAGTACCCTGACCATTCCGGCCCCAAAATGACCCCTGTTTTCCCGTTCCGGATCCAAAAACATGCCGCATTCGCGAAAAAATAAGTTGGTTCTTATAAGATACGCCCCTTTCTCCCCCCGATTGCCTTAAATCGCCATAATTAATGCCGGAAAACATGCCGATTTAGGCCGGTTTGAGGCGCCGATCTCCCCTCAGATCGCATTATACTGCATCCCCCAAAACCTGCAAAAAATCACCCAGCAAAAAACCTTTCATAGAAGCATTCTGAGGGCAATCGTGGGTTGCCCCCTAATTCCGGACGTGCCGCGAGAGGCCGGATCGGGCCCCGGATCGCGGATTTCACGTCGGAGAGGCGGACCAGGTGCGGGCACTCGTCCAAGTTTCACATGAGTTCTCCGACGGAGGCTTCCGGGCCGGGAGGGATACATCCGCCCGGCCAGACCGGAACAACCCCTTGGGAAACGACCCCCAAAACAGGGGTTCTTTTCATTTGCCTGTAGGGATGGTCGATTATTCCCGAGATCGGCCGATTAAATAAGCTCTATTTTAATTTCACAGCGCCGCCTGAATTGCCCGGAATCGCCTGAATCCTGCTATAATTGCCCCGAGCTAAAACCCTTGCATGAAAATACCCCTCTTTTGCACCAAATTCAGATCCGGGATCTCCCGGATAGGCAATCCGGGGGATATACGGGCCCGGATTGGTATGGGGGAGATGTAGTTCCTGCGATATACTGCATTTTATCATGCAGTCCGTCCCGGATACATTCACCATGTGGGAGCATTCCCGACTCGAACCAACTGAGGCGCCCGGCATGCTCCGGCCGGGTTAGCCGGATCGGCCTTACCGTGGCGGGAAGCTCGTGACACTCCCAAAAAAGAGTTTTATTATTGCATCCGGTGCAGGACGGTCAGGCAGTTATAGCGTCACCGGCTGCGGCCTCTGGTACCCGGCCGGTTTTCCCATACGTATAGAGATCCGCGATGGCAACCCCGGCTGCCGTGGAACCCACAGCAATTAGCATCCAGCAGGCGAGAATGAAACCGTAGCAGACGACGGTCATCAACAGCTGGCCGCGGGAGAGGAAGAAGTCGTAATCACGGTTGAGCAGCAGGGGCGACTGGCCGATCAGGAGCGCAATGGCAGCGACGCCAAGGAAGATAGCACCTAAGACCAGGAGGCAGCCGAGCATCTCGCGCCATGTCTTATTAATGCTGGTTGCCGCTCCAGCAAGAGCAGGGACAAGTCCCTTCTTTTCCAGCACGATTCCCGGTACCACATAGAGTGCGACAAGGAGCAGGATGGCGTTGATGAACATGATCTCAGCCGCAAAATAGAGGGTGGAGAAGAGCTCGTTTGGGACATAGTAGGCATAAGGAAGCCAGAAGAGGGTTATGGTAATGGCATGCACGATCCTGCCGACGAACTGGCTCTGGGAGGTAATCATATAGACAATCGTTGCGATGACCGCGAGTCCAAGGGACAGGGCGAGAAGCGAACCGGCATGACCATTGATGCCGGTAAAACTCTCGTGGATCGAAGCCGGCTTTATTCCTTTATTCCCGTTCCGGTGCAGGACCAGCCCGGCCAGCACCAGGGTGAAGAAGGACAGGCAGACCATCTCCAAGAGGAAGAGTCGCATATCAAGCACCCAGTACGCTTCCCCGAACGGGATGCCGATAGAGAACCTTGATGAGTAATCGTAGTGGGTGATCATCCACCCCTCCGCTGTAATCAGGAAGAGCATCACGAGGCCTGAAAAGAACGTGAACCACAGGAGCTGGCGGTCGTGGATAATAGCCTTGAGGCTTCCTGTACCAATGGTGATCCCGCGCCGGATCCGGCCGGAACTGCCGGGCGATCCGCTGCCGTCCGGCTGGGCAGGATGGCCAGCGTCTGGTTCAATATCAAGAATTACGGGCAGGGCACGAACCACCGGCGGTTTCCGGCACAGGCCGAGCCAGTTCCCGACAACATCAGATACACGGGTCATAGAGCACTCTCCCGGATCTTTGCAGAAGTGTAAAGATCCAGCGCAGCGATCCCTCCGATCGTTGCCACGACAAACGCAACGCTGAACAGTGCGAGATCATAGAGGAAACCAAGAGCAATCCACGTGTCGGGGGGATGAAATGTGATAGTATTGTATGGTGATACAATCCCGGATGCTGCCTGGACGAGCAGATACGTAAGGAACACACCGGATACGATAATTCCAAGGAAGAGGGCGCAGGCAGCTATCTCGGCCCAGATCTTTTTCATCATGGCAAACGATCCCACGACTGCCTCCCTGAGCGTCTTCTGCTCAAGGACGATAAGGGGCACGACAAACGGCGTCAGGACGAACATGAGCAGGGTGATCGCAAGGGAGTTCATGGTCCACATGAACCCGAACGGATAGATCAATAATAAAAGTGATCGTCCCCCGTAGCCCGGAATCTCGGTTAACATAGCCCAGTCGAGCGTCCAGTTGAAGGGGAACTGGGTGATCGTGCTGCTAAAGAAATTAGAAGGCCCGAATGGATGGAGGAATGGGAACTCAAGAGGCAGCCAGGTAAATAAATCAACCCAGATCCGGAAGAGCAGTATGCCTGCGATTGCCAGAATCATCGACCACAGGAAGAGTGGTTTCCCGTATTTTTTTGCTCTTGCAAGCCCCTCAAAAAACGACGCAGGGCCTTCTTTCTTTGAAGAAAGGCTCAGAATCAGGCCTGCCAGCAGGAGCAACAGGCAGAACAGTGTTGCGAACCCGAGGAAAAAATCCTGTACATATAATCCGATGATATCCGGTTGCAGGGTCCTGTTGATATACCAGAATGCCCCTTCGCCGACAGCATTTCCCGCCAGCACAAGCCCGGCAAGGAGCGTAAACCAGAGGAGCTGCCGGTTCTGCGCCAGCGTCTTTGTGCCGGACAGGGCGGCCCCGATCCCCCTCCGGATCGTTCCTGGTCCGCCGGCCCCGCCGTCCGGGCGGCCCTCATAGGCGGGTTCAGGCAGGTTAACAATATCTGCCTGCGAGGCATGGAACATCGGCGGTTTCCGGCACAGGCCGAGCCAGTGTTCAGCAATTTCAGATACCCGGGTCATTCCGGTCCCTCCCGGATCTTTACGAGCAGCTCCTCTGCCATCTTCGTCGGGTCAGCGGTTTTCTCTATCTTGATCCCGAGTTCGGATGCGAAATCCCAGATGAACTCGATGCACTGGGTATACTCATCGCAAGACCCGCAGTCGCCCTCATGCTCGTACCAGACCTGCATGCCGTGCTTCTCCGAGACAAAGATATATGCATTGGTCTGGAAAGGGATGGATTTGCCAAAAAGGATCCCGCGTTGCACATCGATTTTCTCGATCTGGATCTTGTTTGACTGTGCCATCTCCCGCAATGAGGACTCGATCTTCTCGTCTATTGCGCGGAGTGCCTGGGAGACACCCTGCCGGGTGATGCCGAGCAGGTTTGCAATGGATACATTCTGCATCCCGTTGCGTCGCATCTTCCAGAACCCAAACTGTTTCTCATTCGTGGGCAGGAACATGTGTAAATGTATGGACATTTACAATATAAAAACATTGAGGGCTGCGGACCGGTTTTTCCGGCAGGTGAAAAAAGGAGGGGAGACGGACTGCATGCGACAGGCTCTGCACGACCAGTCCCGAAAGCAGACCGGTAATCCCGGACAAGGCAAACGGGAACGGGGAAGACGAGGCCTGTTGCAGTACCGGGGCGGTTGCTGCCGGTTGTGCTTACTGCGAGAGTCTCAGGCCTCATCCACCGTGAAAGCTACCATTGCATAAGTGTCATCCCCGATTCCTTTGTCATTCAGTGCGAAAGCGAGCGCCTCTGCCGTATCGCTGCCCTGCAGGCTTCCCGGGCCGGTGACCTTGAAGATGATCGTACTATTTCCACCCTGCATGGCGGTGACGGATTCTCCGTTAAATGCGATGTCGAACTGGTTGTTCTGCATCGAGTGCTGCGCGATGAGGTAATAGTTTCCCGCGGCGAGTTTTCCGGAGAACCGGGTGTCTGCAGTGAACGTATAGTTCGCTTCACTGTCGACCGGGACGGTTATGATGGAGAAGAAGTGGTTGCCGAGTATCCAGAGCTGGACGTGGGAGGGATCTCCTTCCGCATAGCCGGTGATCGTGAACGGCTGTCCTCTCAGGACCGGCGAGGGGGAGATCGCTGTAGCGATGAAGGGTTTTTTGAAGATGACCGCGACATCGTCAGAGTTTATTGTCCCGATATCGTCTTTTGCCTTGGGCTGGCTCACAGCATATACCGTGTAAGACCCGGAGGGGAGATCGAAACTGTCCGTATACAGGACATATTCCCAGGACTTGTCGGGCTTTGTTGCTGCCTGCGAGAATGAGCCGCGGTCACCGCTGACGACACCCTCGCCCGGATCGGCAAGCTTTCCACCGTTTTCAGAGATGTCGGGACCGGTGATGAAGAGGTACGTGGTATCCGAATCAGGGTTAAAGCCATGGAAGACCACGCGTTCTCCCATGTAATAGGACCGGGTGCCATCTGCAATAACCGTGACTCCTGTTTCGGCAGATACGGGAGTTGTCGACAGTACGGCTGCACATAACAGGATGAGCAGCAGGGCCAGCGTTCGGAACACGGGCCGTTTGTTGTTGCCATACAATGACATATGTAAATGTATGGATATTTACAATATAAAAGTATGGGTAACAGGGACTTGGACGGTTTTTATCCGGATTATTATTGGACAGGGCACCGGATGAATGCAACGACATGTCGGCTTGTTCTGTCTGCTATGGGAGAAAGGAGAGGTAATCGGATATCAGTTATTCGCGTTATAGACCTCCCGCCTGCAGCACAGATAGAGGAGGAGAAGGATGAATGGTACGATGAATACCGCAACTGGTGCAGCCTGCCCGGCAGGAGCGGGTACCTGTAACGGGAAATCCGGCTGCGGCGCAGTGAATGTTCGGGTTTTCTGCCGCGATCCCTGCGGGCACCAGCCAACTTTTTTTCTGATATAATCCAAAAACAATGTCATACAGATTTCCCCAGCATTTTTACAATTTCTTTAAAATTGTCACCATAAACACCGGCCAGTTTTTGAGTATTTGTGGTGATGACGAGTATTTCCGGGTAGTCAGCCCGTACGCGGGAATGATAATAACTCCCAAGGAAGAGTAGGACAATACTGATGAAAAAAACAATCTGCAGGAATAACGATAAAGACGTGATCTCACCAGTGATAAACTGCAGATATTCACAATAGAGGATAACCGCCGATGAGGCGGGGATAATAAACAACATCATTACTTTCTGAAGCCAGAGCGGTAACGGTGGAATATTGGGCCGGATTTCCACTGCCGAGATTGTGTCCTTCGGGATAAAAACAGGCCGATAAAGGGATCTGCGGATAATGAGCGTATCCTGAGTGATCTCGAGGTTTGCCTTTTTCAGGTCCTGATAAATCGTGAAGATCGTTACCAACAGGATAAGACAAAAAAACGGTATGGCAGCCAGACGAAGGGACCCGGTCCGTACAATAAGGAGAGAAAATACCGCTACAATACCGATGATCCCGATAAGGGCCCCGATAAAATATGGCAGCATGATGCCCGTTTTTCCATAATCGACAATTACACCATTGTTCTCATATGAACCGGGTGTCGGAGGGACGCAGGAATTCATCTCCTGCCATGTGATTGCCTTTCTGACATGAGTCACGGTCTGGTTCAGGCACCAGCCCAGCCGTTTGTGAATAATTTCAGATAACCGTGTCAGGGTCATACCAACACCATCATGTATGTACTTTCAGTCAGCTGGATACTACCCGGGTGCAGTTCCGTACCGCCCCATTCATCGCATTCCGGGTTTCGCACATGTCGGGTTGACATTTCAAAGCGGGCCATATAATTATTCAACGATATACTCACGTTCTGTTACCACCCCAAAGGCGCCAGTCTGGTCACGGAGTTCCGGAAACGGGCTTTCGGCGTTGAACGCGGCTATCAGCATTTCGTATGCATCCTCTCCCCGGAGAGAGCCGGGACCGCTGAGCCTGAAGAGGGTTAAGTCCTCATCCACTGCATACGGGGACGGGCTTATCACCGTATTTCCCTCAAGCGTCAGCCGGAAACTGCCATCCTTATTGGGATGCTCTGTCACCAGCCAGTACTTCCCTGCCGACAGGGCCGGGGTGGATGCACCTGCCGCAGAAAACGACAGTTTACCACCGGCGTCTTCTGTTGCCGGCATAATGGCGACAAAGTTTCTGTATCCCGACTCGTCCACTTTGAATGCCCAGACCATGACCTCATGAGATGCAGGAGAGGACATTAGCGGGACCACTGCTGCCATGACCAGTACGCAGAATGCGGCAATGATATAGACCCCGGTACCCATTTTTTCCTGGGGTGCTGCGGTCTTCACATGGTTAGGGCACCAGCCCAGCCGTTCCCTGATTACTTCAGACAAATGTTGTACCATACGTGTGCCTTCCATTCGGTTGCAGATATTGCTGCCTTCAAACCTGACCAGATTTTAGTCCGGGCACAGGATTATTCTGATAATCCCTGAACGGGATCTCATGGCGACAGATACCTGAGTGTGCGTCAATATTGCTATGTTGACAATATATACTTTCGGGATCATGACCGCAAAACAATACAAGTGCCAATTTTCCGGTTGATGCCAGAATTTGTAGTTGGGAGATCCAAGAGCTCACGCTCTACAGTCACAACCATCCTAAAAAAAGAAAAAAATTACCGGTCCGAGAATTTCTCGACCACGCGGACATTGTCACCGCGGACGGTGATCGGGATCGGGACCACGCTCTCGTAGAGCTCGACCGTGATCTCTTCCTTTGCGGAGTCGACGCGCTTGACAACCGCCTTCTCGCCCTTGAAGGGCCCGGCGATGAGTTCGACAATCGTGCCTTCCTCAATACCGGCAACAACCGGTTTGGGGATAAGGAAGTGGCCGACCTCAGCAAGGCTCGTCTCGCCCTTGACAACGACACGCGCATGGGCGATCATCTCCACGAGCTGCTCAATCCGGTTCATCTTCTCGGGGGTTTCCACAAGTACGTAACCCTGCAGCTCGTTCGGGACCATGATGGAGGTCACTTTAACATCCGTTGCCTTGGTATCGATCGCCTTGAGGATATTGTCCGCTACCGTCCGCTCCTGCTTGGAGGTGGTCTTGATCGCAAATATGCGGTTTTTAAAGACTTCAGGCTCTGCGAGCTCTGCCGGCGCCGGCGTATCGGAGACCGCGGGGGGGTTTGACTGTGTCATGGTCATCGCAATTTAGAACCCGAGCAGCTTCTGGTGTTCGAAGCCGACGTAGATGATGAATCCGATCAGCCCGATAAGGAGAACCCCTGCTGCCGCAACGGTTGCGATCTTGGTGAACTCTTCCCGGGTGGGTGTGCGCGCGAGTTTGAGGACCCGCCAGTATTTACGGATTAACTCCTCATGGATGGCGTCTGTTTTGAAATCAGGTTTTGAAATTTCCATATTGTATCACTTGAGAAAATCGATCTCAAACTGTTTCTGTACTTTGGGGGTAAGTTTCTCATTCCGACCATATATTTGTGGCGACCGTACACCAGTTACCACAAGCAGGGTCCGCATCTTGTTCTGCATCGACGGGTCGATCTGGGCGCCCCAGATGATCCGGGCGTTCTCGTCCACCCGGTTATAGACTTCCTGCACAACGCCTTCTGCCTCTTCCATGGTCATGTCCGGGCCGCCGATGACATTGACAAGCGCGGCTGTTGCGCCGCTGATATCGACATCCAGAAGCGGAGAACGGATTGCCTTCTTGACCGAGTCTGCCGCCTTGTCCTCGGAATCACTCTCACCCATCCCGATCATGGCAACACCGCCGCGCTCCATTACAGTGCGCACATCGGCAAAGTCGAGGTTGACGAGACCGGGCATGGTGATGAGTTCGGTGATGCCCTTGACGGCACGCATGAGAACTTCGTCGGCCACCTTGAAGGCCGCATAGAGGGGAAGTTTCGGGACGACTTCGAGGAGCTTGTCATTGGGCACAACAATGACGGTGTCCGCCACATCACGGAGGCGTTCGAGACCGGCCTCTGCGTTCTCCATGCGGATGGCACCTTCCGCAGCGAACGGCAGGGTGACAATGGCAATCGTGAGAGCGCCCTCATCCCTGGCAGCTTTTGCAACTACCGGGGCAACACCGGTTTCGGTGCCGCCACCAAGCCCGACCGTGATGAAAACCATGTCGCAGCCCGAGACAATCGCCCGGATCTCCTGCTCGTTCTCGAGAGCCGCTTCCTCCCCAATCTGGGGGATGGAGCCGGCGCCGAGACCCCGGGTACGCTGCCGGCCGACAAGGATACGCTGGTCGGCGTGGGTGCGGATCAGGTGCTGGGCATCGGTGTTCATGGCGATGAGCTTTGCGCCATGGATCCCCTCTTCCATCATGCGGGAGATGGTGTTCGACCCGCCGCCACCGCAACCGATGACCGCGATCTCAGTTTTGAGCTCTGCGAGAATCTGGTCAAGGTCTTCGTTATTCTGCGTTGACTTGACTGGCTCGTCCCTCGCTCTCGTTAGTGCCTCTTCTACAATGGACCTCATAAATACTTCTCCAACCCCGGGATGTGGATTTTGGTTTGACTGCAGGTGGACACCATGTCAGGAGTGATCTCCCTGCCGTTTACAGAAATTGTCTGGCCTGCTGCCAGCTGCTGGTAAAATGGTCCGGGCAGGATCCCCAGTTCGCGCGCTTTGTGGGGGTCAAACCGTACCTTAGTTATGATCAAGGAATCTTTCTCCGTTGCAGTGATCTCATTATTACGTATGATTTTTACGCACAATGTATTTAAATCATTTATTATTTTTGATGAATCCTTGTCGTTGGTGATAAAATCTGCAAGGAGCCGGTTGTTCTGCGTGGATACATGCACCACGGGCAGGTCACCAAGAGCGGATATCAGGCCCGGCTCGTCGCACC
>CAZMCL010000040.1:0-9825 GCA_964564375.1 uncultured Methanoregula sp.
GTCTGGCGCTCTCCCAAACTGAGCTACTAGGGCAGGACTACAATATTTGTTACTTGTGACTAATAAATGATCTGTTCACACTCCTAAAATACGTCGCCGACCGTTGATTTTTATATCGCGCGATAACAGTATTAACCAATGCCCTCTCCGAATACTCCAGATACTGATACCGGCCTTGCCAGTGCCGTGAAGAGCCGGACTGCAACGGTTATCCACCTCACGCATAACGACCTTGATGCGGTCGGAGCTGATGCCATCCACCGGATGCGGTTTGGTACTGACGGTGTGTTTACAATCTGGAGTTCGGTGGGAAAATTCCCAAGGCTTCTCTCGCTCGTTGCCTCCTGTGAAGGCAGGGGCGACCTGCTCTCGATCTCGGACCTCGGGTATCACCGCGACGCCGAATCCCTTATTGCCCGGGCCAAAAAGAACGGCTGGAATGTGGAATGGCGGGATCACCACCGCTGGCGCGAGGAGGAGAAAGTCCGCATCGAAAAAGAGGCCGACTTCCTGCACATTGATACGGAACTCTGCGGCGCCGGGATTGTGGCCCGCGATCTTGCATCGGACAATCCGCTGGCTCTTGAGGTTGCCAGGGTGGTCTGTGATTACGACCTCTGGAAGCATACCGACCCCCGCTCTGCCGTTCTCGGCCAGGTGCTCCAGCGGAAACAGAACCGCGATCATGTCCGCGACTGTCTCGTGAACGGTGTCTTTTCTGACGAGCATATCGAACGGGAGTTTGCAGAGATCAAGGCGGAGATGACGACAATGATGCAGCGTAGCTTAAACCACGCCACTTTCACCGGCACAAAATACCGCGTTGCCTTTGCCCCGATGTACGGATACCCGAGCGAGACGGCACACTTCATCCGCAACCAGAAGGGGACCGAGATCGAGGTTATCATCGGAAAGGATGGCAAATTCTCTATCCGCTCCGTCCCGCCCATCAGCCACCTCATCGCCCGCGAGTTTGGCGGGGGCGGCCACCCGAACGCTGCCGGCGGCTCGTTTAACTTCACTGTTATCGAGCGGTTCACGTGGTGGCTGTTCAAGAAGAGCCGGCATTTCAATGAACTGGTGAAAGTGGCAGAAGCCCTTTGAGAAAACATCCCCACTATCTTTTTCCCAGTAATAAATCTAAAAAAAACTTAATTTTCGCATTGATTGAACCTGTGTCATCCAGTTAATATTTAATAGTGCATCGCGAATCTAAATCTAATTGCCTATGAATCATACCTCCCTGATCCTGCTGTGCCTTGCATTCTGCGCCTGTGCAGTGATGCCGGCACAGGCATTTACGGCAAAGTCGTTAACGATAACCCTGGAAGAGAACGGGGATGCGCAGATCGATCTGCAGTATGAGCTCACGTTCGTGGAGCAAAGTGCGGTATTCCTGCGTATTGCCGACCCGGCTGAAGAACTCAAAAAAGCTTTCGACTCCAACTCCAACCAGCCGGTAACCGTAACAAAAGCTACCAGTTCATCGTCAACGGTCATTGTGCCTTCATTTGCCACGATCCATAAAGGAAACGGCAAATATACTATTGTGACCCCTACGGTTTCGTTTGTTAAGGCACAGGATGTGATGAACAGTTACTGGTTTGCCCCGCTCGTGAGCCCTGACTTCTCACCTGAGATTACGATGGTGATCTTTCCGGACGGTTTTGAATCAACATTTGATAATGTGCTCTCGATACCCCCGATATCCCGGCCTATCTTCCAGTAACTTTTTTTCCCTTCCCCTGCGGGAACCCGTGCTTGTGTACTCTTATTGTTGTAAAAAAAAGTGAAAATCAGAGAACAATCTCTGCCGAAGCAACGATATCTTTCCAGTAGATCTCATCCTCTGCCGTACAGTAACCCCCGGCCACGATCTGGTCGGGGTCAAGATGGGTGCGGGCAAGAGCAATAGCCTGCGGGTCCGGGTCGATGATAAAAAGTTTCCGGACCGTGTATTCATCGGTCAGGCTCATGAGCGTTTTTAATTGATTTTTTTGGACCGCCACCTGTCGCTGGCGCTCCAGTAACCGGGCAAGGCTCTCCCGGTCCGGTGCGGGTTCGAAGAAGAAGATTTTCAGGTGATTGAGAGCAATGAGTTCGGCATCCGCAATCCGGTCGCAGATCAAAACATGCCCGTCAACACCGATATCCCTCATGTCCCGGAGGATCGTGCGGTACATGCCGCAGATCGCGGCATTCCACTCCATCTCATCATCGTAATAATCGTCCCGGATGCCGAGCGCGTGAGGAGCCGGCACCGCACACCATGCGCCTTTCTTCTGCACCACGATCCCGGCAGCATCCTCAACGATCTCGTGAGTCTCCGCATGGAGTTCTCCGGTTGCTACCAGGTCCTCAACTCCGGCGAGCGCTGAAAGGATACGCTCTCCATAGAATTTTCCGCCGGCACAGGGGGCCATGATCCCCGCATCGAGCTGCGGCGCAAGCGACCGGTCGATGCGGTACGTGAGGATATCTGCCGTCCTGCCCTTGTGCTTGGCAATCCATGCCGCAAGTGCGGTCACGTCCGGCACGCCCGGTTCCCCTCCGAATCCCCGTGTATCCAGCCTGAACCGTTTTGCCATCTACAGATATTATTACGCATAAGCATCTAAAACGTAATGATGAATCCGCCACCGCTGCTCGTCACCTGCGGGTTGCCGTACACCAACGGCCCCTGCCATCTTGGCCACCTGCGAACATACGTCCCTGCTGATGCGTATGTCCGCTACATGCGGCGGGCAGGCGAAGAGGTCCTCTTCGTCTGCGGGTCGGACAACCACGGCACTCCCATCGTGGTCTCGGCCGAAGAGGCCGGCACCACTCCGCGTGCCCTCTCGGAACGCTACCACCAGCATTTCGACGAGACCTTCAAACGCATGGGCGTCGTGTTCGACCGGTTCGGGATGACCGATGACCCGACAAACCACCACCGGGCGCAGTCGATCGTAAAGGAACTCGAAAAGAACGGCTACATCTATAAGCAGGTCGTCCACCAGGCGTACTGTACAAAATGCAAACGGTTCCTGCCTGACCGGTACGTGGAAGGGGTCTGTCCCCACTGCGGTAAGCCAGCCCGGGGGGACGAGTGCGACCAGGGCTGCGGCAAACACCTTGAACCCGGCGAGATCAAGGACCCGGTCTGCAAGGTCTGCGGCACGAAAGCCGAGTTCCGCGACCAGGAGCATTACTTCTTCAAACTATCAGAGTTCAGGGACTTCCTCCTCCCGTACCTCGATACTGTGAAGGGCACGAGCAATGCCAGGAACTATGCGATCGGCTGGATCAAGGACGAGCTCCATGACTGGTGCATCACCCGCACGCTCGAATGGGGTGTGAAGTTCCCGGGCCGTGACGACCTTGTTGTCTATGTCTGGGTCGATGCCCCGGTCGGCTACATCTCCTTCACTGAGGAATGGGCAAAAGCCAACGGCAAGGACTGGAAGCGGTACTGGTGTGGTGACAACCGCGTCACGCATTTCATCGGTGGCGACATCATCTACCACCACAGTATCTTCTGGCCGGCGCTCCTGAAAGGTGCCGGATACGGCGTGCCGCATGCGGTTGTTGCAAGCGGGATGGTCAAGGTCGACGACCACAAATTCTCGAAGTCCCGGGGTTACGTGGTCTGGACCAATGACGATTATCTCGACAAGGGCCTGTCCGCGGACTACCTCCGCTACTACCTCCTTTCGTATACGAGCCATACCAAGGAACTGAACTTTTCGTGGCCGCTCTTTTCTGAGCGGATCAACAACGAAGTGGTCAACATCTTAGGCAACTTCGTGTACCGCACGCTCTTCTTTGCGCAAAAGGAGTTTGCGGGTGTCCCCCCGGGCCCTGTTGATCCAGCGATCATCGCCGAGATCGAAAAAAGCCTGGCAACCATTGACGGCATGATGCGGGATTACGAGTTCAAGGGTGCTGTAGACGCGATCATGGCGCTCGCCGCGTTCGGTAATACCTATATCCAGACAAATGCCCCATGGAAGCTGATCAAGACCGACAAGGCAGCCGCGGCACAGGTTATTAAGAACAGCATCCAGATTGTAAAAGCCCTTGTACTCCTCATCGAGCCGGTGATGCCTGATGCCGCCCAGCGGTGCTGGAAGCAGCTCGGCTATTACGATAATGTGGCACAGCACCCCATCAGCGACGCCACATACCCGGTGCCCGAGGCATGCATCAAGGCACCCGCGCCGCTCTTTACAAAGATGGACGAGGACCAGGTAAAGGACCTGGATGCCCTCTTACAGAAACGCGTTGCAGATGCAAATAAAAAATCAGAGAAGATCCCTATGGTCACTTTCGAAGAATTCCAGAAACTTGATATCCGGACCGGCAAAGTCCTGTCCGCAGAGCCGGTACCGAAGTCGAACAAACTCTTAAAACTGATGGTCGATATCGGCACTGAACAGCGCCAGATCGTTGCCGGCATGCAGCAGTTCTACCAGCCAGAAGAACTGGTCGGGAAGGATGTCGTTGTCGTGACCAACCTTGCCCCGGCCAAGATCTTCGGCGTCGAGAGCAACGGCATGGTGCTTGCTGCAGGGGACACAGCATCACTCCTCGTGCCGATGAAACCGGTGGAGCCGGGGTCAAAGATCCGGTAATATTTTAACCATTTTTCAAGCGCCCACATTCCAATCTCATTTAAGGAGTCGGGCTATCAGGATATTTTAAATTCCCTTTCATAGCAGAAAAAACAGTGATTAAAAATACCTTCTTTTTGTCCAAAATAAGAATAAAGGATTAATGTCACATTTTGAGAGACCCTGCATTGCATATCGTTCAGGTATTTATTTTCTTATCGGGGGAGTCCTGTTCCCTCTCGGGTTGTTAACAGGCAATTATCTGTTTATCATTATGGGTGTGATATGTCTTATAATTGGAATTCTCGTTTATATGTTATCGGGGCCAAAGTCCCTCATTCCGGAATAGGCATCACCAGAAACGAATAATTCCTGAATGACTGGTATTAATTGTATTTTTTTTATTGAACACTCCTCCCATTCATCCCATTAATTAATGCCTGAATCCGATCAAACATTTTCTGCTGGAACCACTCAATTGCGGATGTCCGGAAAACACAAAGGTCACATATTATGCAGTTCAGAACTCTTCTCGAATGGGCCCTCATCCTCGTCCCGCTTATCGTCATCGGATTCCTCGGCTACAGTTTTTTCTTCAGTGCCCCCCCGGCCGAACCCACCGGCCTCCCTGGCAATGGCGGGTTCTTTCAGGTTCCGGTCGCCACACCCCAGCAGTATTCTAAGAATGCCGGTGTCTGGCAGTTCACTCTCACTGCGAACAACGCCTACACCCTTGCCGGAAAAGTTGTCGGCCGGCACGAGTATCCGGCAACCATGCCGGACGGGGTAATCCCGCTCGATCTCGCGGTCGTGAACGGCGACCTTCTCGTAAATGACAACCTTCAGTACTTCACGTTCACCATGGGTGCCCGTACGCTCGAGTACAGCTACGATGTCCCCACGTACACCGGCCTGACCGAAGAATACATCGATGAACACATCAGCAACAACCATCTAGTCTTCCTTGACCCGTCGCTGGAGACCGCGGTGAAGGACACAAAGGTAGGGGACTGCGTAATCATCAAGGGAAAACTGGTGGATATCAACGGGACGTCCCCCGATAAATTGTACTTTATGAGCACGAGCACGGTGAGAGACGACAGTTATCCCGCGGGCTGCGAGATCATTCTTGTCGAATATTTCACCAGGGTCAGCTGCGGGAGCTGATAATTAAAAGCGCCTTCGTTTTCGGAAATCTTCGGGCGGGGAAAAAGAGGATGCTGCCGGCCAGGCGAGAACCGGCAGGATGTGCATTGGACTTGCAATAATCCTTTTGTGGTGACATTTATGAGGAGGGGACCGTTTACGGTGCGGGGGTGATCGCGGCACGGTCGCGGTGGCGCTGGACGATCGTTGTCGTGCGCCAGTTCTCGCTCGTGGCGATCTCCCGGAACCATCCTCCCACGGGCATGCGGTGCGGGCCTGCCCGGGTCTTGCAGTCGGATCCATCCCGGGCATGGTGTGCATTATGGCCGGGGTGGTTCTTGTCGGTGTGCGTGTGGTCTGTGTTCATGGCGTGTTCTCCTTTGCCCGCCAAGAGCAGGTCATCCGCACATTGGCGGGTTCCTGCCATTGGCAGTCCAGGGGATTTTTCCTTCCCGAAAGTCTCCAAAGTCCGGCTCCGGGGAGGGCTCCCCGGGGAAAGCGATCCGGGGTTCCCTCCTGCGGCCTTTCTCGCGGATTCGTTGCGGGTACCGAGTGTTGTTCCTCTCCCTTCCTTTGGGATTGAACACACTCTGATCACCAGTCTGCCACATCTGCACTTATATTCGTAAAATATGCCGGGTGGGATGATTGCACCCGCGGGTTCTACGGTTGAACTGTAATGAGAAAAAATGGGTATCAACAGGATATCTTGTTACCGGCATCAAGGTCCGTTTCGGATACTATGCAGGTTCACTCCCAGATCTTCCGGCTTACGCCATATCCCTGCCCGCACTTCTCGTAGAACCGTTGGTGACTCTCCTCCGCAGGCCAGAACTTGGATGCGGGAAGGATCTCCGTCAGGATCGGGCGGATGCCATGGTTCCTTGATGCAGCGAGCCGTTCGCGGGATGCCGTAGCAACCTGTTCCTGCTCCGCATTGTAAAAGAAAATCATGGAGCGGTACTGCGAACCGATATAATCGCCCTGTCCGCCATCCTGCGTAGGGTCGTGGATGCTCCAGAAAATGTCGAGAAGTTGTTCGTAAGAGACGATTGCCGGGTCAAAGACGACTCCGACTGCATTGACATGCCCGGTCGAGCCGCTCTCGACCTGTTCGTACGTTGGATCCGGGACAGACCCGCCGGTATAACCGGCCACCGTCTCGATGACGCCATCTACGCGCCGGAACGCTGCCTCCACGTCCCAGAAACACCCTGCGGCAAACGTTGCCTTCTCGTAACGGGCGGTACTCTCCATGGCAGTAAGGGTCAGTTCCGCAGCATTTCAATCGTGCGGAATGCACTGTAAGCAATCGGTAGTCCGGGCCGGTAACAAATATATCCGCGATTACTCAATGCATTGTCAGGAGCCGTGAAATGATTTGAGGCTGAAGACAATAGCCCAATGGCTGGCAATTATCCTGCCCTTTGCCGCACTCATCTTCATTATTTTCACACTGCTGACAGGAACTGGAGTTCCGGGTTTTTCCCAGCCTGCGGACACCCCGGCTGCAGATTCCGGATTAATGGTGGAGAGCGGCATGTACCAGGAATCACTCACACTCCCGCAGACATTTTCGACAAGGATTGCTGACTGGGATTACACGCTGACTGCCCGGTACAGGTACACCATCATAGCCAAAGTGATCGGCAAGCGCGAATATTATCTCGACTTTGGCCCGGACCGGATCTCCCCGATGGATATCGCTGTTGCTACCGGTGATGTCATCAAACCGGAAAACTTTCGGTATTTTACCTTCACGCAGGGGAACCGGAACTTCTTTTATACATACCGGTATCCCGCGGGCGTTCAGGCATTATCAAAATCCTATGCTGATGAACACATGAGCAATAACCATCTAGTGTTTCTTGACGAATCTGTCCATTCCGCTGCCAAAACGACAGCTATCGGCGACTGTATAAAGATCACCGGTTATCTTGTTGATATCAGCGGCTCCCGCGACAATGGGGAATCCTACTTCCGGCATACCAGTATTTCGCGCACTGACAGTTATCCCTCCGGATGCGAAGTTGTGCTTGTCGAGACGCTATCACCGCTTACCTGCTAGAATAAAAAAAATTACGCCCCTGCCTTCCACTGCGCGTACACGTGGTTGAGCACCGGCACAAATTCCGCTGTTGCCTTCAGGCTGCCGGCCGCTGTCGGGTGGTCGTCATCCCATCCCGAGGCATACGCTGCGGTGTTCTGCGTCCCCATTATCCCGGACCCGACCGTGTGCTGTATCGCACCGTTCGCCATGCGGTGATGGTTCCCACTGTCCTTACCGGCATCGTTGGTATTGCTGTTGCCGCCATTGCTGGTCATCACATTGTAGAAGTCATACACAAAGACGTTCTTTCCGCAATAATCGTTGAGGTAGTCGTTCACCAGCCACTCGTTGAATGCCCGGGCATTATTGGCATAGGTGCCATCACTAAGCGGGGGCGCCGTGACGATGATGAAGAGTTTGTCCGGCCGGGTCTTGAAGTATTCAAGGAGGTCGAGGTAGATCCCCTTGGCGTTGGCAACCGTGTGGTATTCAGACCACGAACCGTCCGTTTTCAGGTAGTTGTCGGCCATGGCAGGGACGGGGTCGTTGACATTTCCCTGCAGGGCTGAGTTCGGGAAGCAGGACTTGAACATGATGACCTCGTTCTCACCGCCGGGAGAGTTCTCGAAGCGTGTGTAGTACGAGAGCTGGCCACCTTCGTTGTAGACGCTGTCCATAATGGTTGCCGACTCCGGGCTACGGAACCAGATCCACCACTGCCCGATGTCGGTAAGGTCACCGACCGGCACATTTTCCGGACCCCATTCGGGGCCCCAGCCATAATTCGTGTCGCTGACATAGTAGTTGCTCTCCATGAGCGTTTTTCCAAGGTCGCCGTTGTCATCGGTAAGCCAGTTTTCTCCCGTTGAGTGGTGGATGAAGATGAGCCGGACCGGTGCCGGGCCGGCCGGGTTGTACGTTACGGAAGGCGCGGCAGGTTCTGTCCATTCAGACTCCTGCCCGCCATAATCCTGCTCATCACACGGCTCCTCTTCCTGTTCAGACGCCGGTGCCATGCAGAGAGCACAGCAGCAAAGGGCGATAAGGATAATAACACAGAACAGGGCCATCGATCGGTTTCTCGATCCCATGGATGAGTGCTTGGAATGAAAAACGTATCAAGGTTTCCTGTTTATCGGGCCACCCTGGGGTGAATGAAAAAAAGAGAAGGGGGGATTACATCCGGCCTGACCAGAAGGCAAGCCACTTGGGCAGGACGAAGATAAAGCGGTAGTCCTGGTCCGATCCTGCATCATTGCTGACGTAAAGCCGGGCAAAGTAGATGCCGGGGTCAGCGTAGAAGTGGGTCGGGTTCTCTTCGGTTGAGCTTGAGCCGTCACCGAAGTACCAGGTGCGGGAGGTCGGGTCGTTGATCGACTGGTCGGCAAACTTGACGGTCATCGGGGGTGTGCCCCAGGTCTTGTCTGCGAAGATCACGGCAACCGGCTTCTTGCCGGAGGGGATCGTGTCACCCTTGACCGTGATGAAGTCGCTCTTGATCTCCATGTTGGAACCGGCTGCATTGGTCACAACGAGCTTGACTGCATACTTGCCGGCGCTCGCATAGGTGTACTTCGGGTTCTTCTGGGTGGAGTCGATGATACCATCATTGTTGAAGTCCCAGCTCCATTCCGTGATACCTGTGCCCGTGCTCTTGTCCGTGAATTTGACGGTCAGCGGGGCGTTGCCGGACTGCTTGTTGGCCTTGAAGTCAGCAACAGGCTTCTCGAGCTGGTTCACCTTGATGTAGTTCTTCTTGAACTTCTCATCCGCGCCGCCAGCATTGGAAACGGTCAGGCTGACATTGTATTTGCCCTTGGTCGTGTAGGTGTAGCTCGGGTTCTGCTCAACGCTGTCGGTGACACCGTCACCGTTGAAGTCCCATGCCCACGAAAGGATGTTCTCGCCAACTGACTTGTCGGTGAAGACGACAGTCAGCGGGGCAGTACCGCTGGTGGGCTTGCCGATAAACTCGGCCTGCGGTGCTGCAGGTGGGTCCGCGGAGACTATGATGAAGTCTGTCTTGGTGGTGGT
>CAZMCL010000041.1:0-9551 GCA_964564375.1 uncultured Methanoregula sp.
GAGCCGGGCATGCGGAACATTCGCAAGAATTCCCTGCATGAGCCGGTCCCGCAGGGCCCGTATGCGGGTGTTGTGGCCTTCGATATCCGCAGTAACAAGCGCAATCGCTTTCCCGAGACCGGCGATGCCGGCAATATTTTCCGTCCCTGCCCGGCGCCTGCGTTCCTGCCCGCCGCCATGGATGAGGTTGTCGATCTTTGTCCCTTTCCGGATATAGAGCGCCCCGACTCCCTTGGAGCCGTAGAACTTGTGGGCAGAGAGGGAGAGGAGGTCGATGTTCTGCGCATTCACGTCAATGGGCACATTACCGATTGCCTGCACTGCATCGGTATGGAACGGGATGTTGTGCTTCTTTGCAATCGCGCCCAGTTCCGCGATGGGCTCGATGGTGCCGATCTCGTTGTTGGCGTACATGATGGAGATGAGGATGGTCTGGTCCGTGATCGCCTTCTCAAGTCCGGCGGGGTCCACGAGGCCGTATTGATCGACCGGAAGGTACGTTACGGTGAAACCCTGCTTCTCAAGGTACTCACAGGTGTGGAGCACCGCATGGTGCTCGATTGCCGAGGTGATGATATGGCTGCCCTTCTTCCGGTTTGCGAATGCCACACCCTTGATGGCCCAATTGTCGGACTCGCTCCCCCCGGAGGTAAAGTAAATCTCATCGGGTTCTGCGCCCAGCGCTGCTGCCACCTGCGCCCGTGCAGTATCGATGGCTGTTCGTGAGGTCCGGGCAATGCGGTAAATTGAGGAGGGGTTGCCAAAATTCTCGGTATGATACGGCGCCATCGCTTCCACAACTTCGCGTCTGACGTACGTGGTTGCCGAGTGGTCCATGTAGATGATGCGCTTGTCTCCCATGCAAAGATTCCGTGTAACCTGAATATGTGCGCTTGTCGTCTGATTATTCTTTCCGTTTGAATATTCGCACGATAACGCACCCCGGTCGGTGAAATGTCAGGGAGCGTCCCCGCAAGGTTTTTGCGATCAGGGAATGAATCACGATTGTGAATGCAATGTATTATGTAAAAAATAAAAAAAGGTAAAGGTTGTGTTGTGATGGAAGCCCCTTGCCAGAAAATTGTATGGGAGGTCCTGCCGGCGATAAAAGCTGCAATCGCTATCGAACTCGTCCGGCAGGGCGCATCGCAGGTGGAGACCTCGCGTATGCTTTCGATGGCCCCGTCCGCAGTCTCCCAGTATCTATCAGGGAAACGCGGCTACCGGATCGATTTCGAAGATGAGGTTAAGGAGGCAATCGAGGCTCTTGCACGCGATCTCATCAATACAAAACCAGTCAACCTCGTCCAGCGCACCTGCGATATCTGCCGGCAGCTGCGCGGCGGGGATGATTGCTGTGACGGCATGACGGAGCAGTGCTGCGGGCCATGATCGGCCCCCTGCCGATAGTGATATTTTCAGGATATTCTCATGACTGTTGCGACAAAACTGGACAGACTCAAAGAGGTCCTCTCCGGCTATGGGCCGGTGCTGGTCGCGTACTCCGGGGGCGTAGACAGTACCCTCCTTGCGATTGTTGCGCGTAATGTATCCGGGGAAAATAGCAGTTGTGTTTTCTTCGACAGCCCGGTCGTCCCACGGGCAGCTGCGAAGCAGGCAGAAGAGATCGCTCAAAAGCTCGGACTCGGGCTGGAGATTATCACCGTGCCCCTGATGTATGATGCGGCGTTCTGCAGCAACCCGGTGAACCGGTGCTATTATTGTAAGAAGATCATGGCCGGGGTTCTCAAAAAGCGGGCCCGCGAACTGGGCTTTGCCTGTATCGCTGACGGGAGCAACATATCAGACCTTGACGAGCACCGCCCGGGCCTGCAGGCAGCAACAGAAGTGGCGATCCTGCACCCATTCATTGAAGCAGGGATAACCAAGCAGGACATCCGCGATATTGCCCAAGAGCTGGGCCTTCCTGTTTGGCAGAAGCCCTCCGCTGCCTGCCTCGCCTCCCGCATTCCGTATGGGGATGGTATAACCATGGAGAAACTCCGCATGATAGAAGAGGCCGAGGCATACCTTGCCGGGCTCAGGATTGCGCAGGTGCGGGTACGCCTGCACGGGAATGTTGCCCGCATCGAAGTGCATAAAGAGGATTGGAAGAAGATACTGGATCAACAACCGGCTGTCGTATCAACACTCCGCTCGCTCGGGTTTGCGTATGTCACGCTCGACCTCGAAGGCTACCGCAGCGGCAGCATGGACGAAGTGCTTGACCCCAGGGCCGGATAACAATCCCCATGAAACGGAAACGATACCATGTTCAAAAAACTCCCCTGCACCAAGATAGACGGCGGGAACGCAAAGCAGGACCTCCACGAAGTGATCGAGGAGGTCCCCATGGCGCTCTTTGTCAACGGGCGGCACGCTGTGACCGCGATGATGAGCCCGGTACAGCTCGAGGAGTTTGTGACAGGATACCTGTATACCGAGCAGATCATAAAAGGTGTGGACGAGATCGAGTCGATACGGATTGAGAAAAACCGTTTGAGCGTTATCACAACAAACCTCTTCAAGGTGCTGGGGCCCAAGAAGACGATTCTCTCCGGCTGCGGGGGGAGCACCTCCTTTATCGACACCGAGAAACTCCCGAAGATCCAGTCAGACTACTCCATCAGCACCACAGAGATCCGGGCTGCTGTAAAAGCAGTCCTGAACTCCGAGCTCCACGTCACCACCGGTGGCATCCATATCGTGGCCCTGATGGACGGGGAGAAGATCCTCGCGATTTCCGAGGATATCGGACGCCACAATGCCCTCGACCGTGTCATCGGCTTTGCGCTCAGGAATAAGATCGACCTCTCCCGCACGTACGTCATCGTCTCCGGGCGGATCTCATCCGAGATGGTGCGCAAGTGCCTCATCGCAGGCATCCCCATCATAGTCTCGCGGGGCGCCACCACAACCCTTGCGGTGGATATTGCAGAGAAGACCGGACTCACGGTTGTCGGGTTCGTGCGTGGCGCAAAGATGGTAGTCTACAGCCACGCGGAGCGGATTGAAGTGGCCGCACCATCACCGCAGTGAACGGGTTTTCATTTCTTTTATGAAAGAATTTGTAACATTTTTTTTAAACAAGTACGCTCTCGGGGGCTTGCGCTTCGCGCTCTGCCCCTGCCACTGTGGCATCCCCCGTATTATGATAACGACCTGTTACCTGTTTGGGTTATCCGCGATTTCAAAAATAAAAAAGCCGTTGTATCACCCGGCACCAGATCCCTTAACAGGAGTCTTGGTGTTCGACGACACCTGTAGAATTTTTGTATTTACAATGATTTTTGCGAAACAACCACCATTACATGACGGGGGATTTAGATTACCGGAAAAAGGAGCAATATCGTGCAAAAATGCCGGAAACTGAAAGCCCCCGCGGGGGCAGGCATCCCGACAGGTGCATAGGATCACCATCTGACTTTTGACTTTCTGAGGGATCTTCGGAGAGAGGGGAGGGGAACTTAAACCCCCAGACTCTTTTTCAAACTGCAGAGCTGGCAGATTTTACCGGAGCAGGGATCGCCGCATATCGTACATTGCCGGATCGGTTCCTCCGCGAGAACGCCAGCGCACCGTTCCTCGATCGCTTTCTTGCTCTCCAGCAGGTTGAGCATCGTGCCCGGGTGCCGGAATTCGAGCATGGCGAGTATTGTCCGGACCTCCCGGCGGAGGGCATGGACTGCATACGGGCATTCGGGGAGGTCCGGCCATGCGCCGTGCAGCATGAGATACACCGCAAGCTCCTTTTCGGATACGTGCATGAGAGGCTTGACTCTCGGGATGAACCGCCCTTTGGAATCGCTGCCGGAGTCCCGCACGAGCCGGGGCAGATCCCCCCGGAGCACGTTCATGAAGACAGACTGGGCTTCATCATCAAGATTGTGTCCGGTGGCAAGTTTTGCCACACCTGCCCGCTGCGCCGCGACGATGAGCGCCTTCCGCCGCAGGATCCCGCAGATGCTGCAGGCTTCGGGTTCGCGGCCCCTGAGAAAAGCATCGAGTGAGTTGCCAAAGAGTTCGGTGAATGAGACACTGACCTGGTCTATCCCGTATTTTCTGACCAGCTGATCGGCCGAACGGATCGTATCCTCGCGGTACCCGTGGATACCCTCATCGATGGTGACAGCCGTGAGCCGGACCCCATCGAACGAGGGCAGGAGCCGGGCGAGGATCATCAGGAGCGCCGTGCTGTCCTTGCCACCGCTCAGCCCGACTCCTACGTGGTCGCCCGGCATTATCATATTCCGGGACCGTATCGTCTCTGCCACCCGGGCCTCGATATCTGCGATGAAATGGTCCCGGCAGAGATGGCGGCCGCTCTTCCTGTCATGATACACCGCAGGACAGGGGCAGAACGAGCATTTCGGCGTCTTTTCCGGTCCGGCATTGGCAGTCATTGCATCATCCACCGTGCGTAATCAGGAAGATCCGGACTTCATCTTCACCTTCAATGATGGCATCTTCCACAACCAGTGTCCCGTTCCGCGAGACAAGGACTTCCACGGGATTGATCTCAAGGTCCTGCAACAGCTCCCCGACCGTCATCGGGCTGACAGGGGTAGTCCGGCTGCTCTTGTCTGGCAGGATGATCTTCACGATAGTATGGTACTGGGCGGGCTGATCGCATAAATATCCGGTTTGAATCACATAGTAGAATTTCGGGCAGCAATTTTATGTGTTAAAGGATCCGGCATCAAATTTTTTTCATCGACCCCTCAGACTCCGCTTGAAAATATTTCACCGGAGTCCGCTTAATCGACTTACGCACTCACACCGTAGATGAGAAATTATTGTAAGTTGTTCAACAGATTGCAGGTTAATTAACCTGCAATCGCCCCCTATCTTATATCCTGTTATCGCGATTGAAAACGGTTTGCAGGGAATTTCCCAGAATATTCTTTTGAGAGAGTATGCAAACGATGTAAAACAGTTTCATGCAATTATCCGTACGACCCGAGTGGTAATGCATCAGGCTTTGCATAAAATTTACAATAATATCAATGCGGCGCCGGATATTTATCGTAAGATACCCGAATTATAAATGTTGCTTTGAACAAATAACAACACATATAAACAGATACGCATAATAATCCAAAACCAGAAGGACCGGCTCCCCCAGTTTACCGACCGGAGAGCCGGGTCCTGCCCGGAGGCATGACATAATCAACTTCTTCTCACATGAAGTTTTTGATCGTGCCGCGGAGCGGGTGCTGGAACAATTTCCCGGTGGCTGATCCATGAAACATCACAACATCGTGCTGGTAACCTGTCTTATCATAGTGTTTTTTGCTGCAATGATACCGGCAGCCTGTGCAGAAGATGAAACGAACGTGACCGTATCAGAAGATCCTGGTACAATCCAGATGCTAACGATCCAGAGTGCGATGTCCCTTTCCGCGGATGACGGGAGCGCCCGGGCAGCAGAAATGTCCGGTCAGCCTGAAGTGGCAGTACGGTCATATGCGCTGAAAGGCGAATCCGCCGGTGCGCCCGATACCGAAGGCCTCGACTGGGAAAATACCCTTGGTGGTTCGTGGGGCGATGGGTTCTTCGATCTCCAGCCGGCAAACGACGGCAATTATATCGCGGCCGGCGCATCGGGGTCATGGGATATCATCGATGAAAATAGCAGTCTGCCGGTTCCTGGTTATGTGAGCTGGACTGAAGCGTATATCGTTAAGATTGATCCTTCGGACGGGCATATCATCTGGCATAAATTGATCGGGGGGAGAGGGAAGGACGGAGCGATGAGCATACGGCAGACCTCCGATGGCGGGTATATCTTTGCCGGTTCCAGCGATTCGACAGATGGTGTCTATGCCGGTCTCGCCCATGGGAACAAGGACGGGTGGGTCGTCAAGCTGGACGCGAACCGGGCGATCCAGTGGCAGGTCATGCTGGGCGGCAGCCAGAACGACGAACTCATGAGTGTCCGCGAGACTCCGGAACGGGACGGGTATATCGTTGCCGGATATACTCTGTCCGACGATATTCCGGGTGCTGAAGGCACCTACAGCGGCAATACCGATATGTACGCTGCGAAGCTGGACCTTGACGGCAATATCGTATGGCAGAAAGTGATCGGTGGCGACAAGTACGATTTCGCGAGCAGTGCCATCCCGGCATCGGACGGGGGGTATGTCGTTGCGGGATATACCGAGTCCGGAAGTATTGCCGGTTCCAACACGAACCACGGGTATACTGATATTGTAATCATGAAGCTTGACGCTGATACCGGGAATGTTGTATGGTCGAAACTGATTGGCGGAAAAAATGCAGAGGCAACCGGATTCGATAACGTTATCCAGCCGACTCAGGAGGGATACATCCTTGTTGCTCAGACCACTTCATCGCATAATGGTGATGTCACCGGCACCACGCATGGACTTGGAGATGCGTGGGTAGTAAGGCTTGATGCGGGGGGGAATATTATCAGGGAGCACCTGCTGGGCGGAACCGGCTTTGATACCGGTGATGCAGTCCAGCAGACGCTAGACGGGAGTTATATCATGGTTGGCCGGACATTGTCCAGCAACAGCGGGGATGTCGGTCTGAACCACGGGGATATTGATATCTGGGTAGTTAAACTGGACCCGGAAGGAAACCTGCTCTGGCAGGCCCCGCTCGGCGGCAGCGGGTATGAGCAGTCTACATCGATTTACCCAACCTCCGATGACGGCTTTATACTTGCGGCCCTGACGAAATCGACCGCGAGCGGGAATATCGGGCCCAACCACGGGTATGAGGATGCCTGGCTGGCAAAGCTGAAGCCGCGGCTGGTTGTGGATGTGAAGGACTCGGACACTTCAGCACTTGTTCCCAATGCCAGAGTTGTGCTGACCGATATTACCCATTCCGAAGATCTTGAAATCAATACAACTTCTGGCCGGGCCGTGTTTACCGGTTCCGGTGTTTCCGGGGAATACCGATTAGAAAGAGGATTGGTGTATTCGGTGAAAGCTTCCGCGGAAAAATATCGCGATGGGGACCCGGTCGATGTGACGTTTGCGCATGATGGCGGGCTGGTTACGCTGCAGATTACTGCGCTGGAGAGGCCGGCGATTGAGAAGACGTTTTCGATAACGCAGGTGGGAAATCCGGGTTGGCCAACTGAAGACATAACTAGTGGTACTGAAATTATTGGTACTGCGTTTTCTTCGCATTTGTCTAAAAATGGCTGGACTCAGGTATTCAGAAAACGAGAGAACGAAGTATCCAAAGAAGATTTTGGAACAACAGGGGGAGGTCTTAACAATGCAACATTTCATTTCCATGTCGGTCATGGCACATATGACGAGACTGAAGAAATTGGTCGACGTGGACAACTTGCATTGAGTTGGTATCAAACTCTATATCCATCAGACGTAAAAAATAAATGGGGTAATAAAAATAAATGGGTGTTTTTACTCTCATGTAAAGCGCTTAAAGATGATTCATGGCATGATGCTCTGGTCACATCACACGGTGTATTTGGATTTGCGACTGAAGCAGCACTATCAGACACATTCATTAACCAGTTTTTTGGTTTTGCCACATACCCTGAATATAATCAATCTCTGACTGCTGCTTATTACAATGCGACGATAACTAGTCTTCCTTTATCTAAAAGAAGTAGTGGAACTGCTAAAGTTATCTTTAAAAACCGAGATCAATTACAGAATGATCATTTACCGGGTTTTGGTACTGTTGAACCTGATGATTTAAGTAATGAATATGTGACCAATGAATGGAACTGGGGTTGATTTGGAGATGAAATCAGTACATATACTCGCAATAGGATTTGTAATTATAATCACACTAATCATAGGGCAATTGATTTTTCCCTATCAAAATTTCAGTTCTATTTCCACCAGTAACGATAATAATTCTTCAGAAAAATGGATTGATGTTACTATTCCGGTCAAACCCGAGATTTTAGGACTCCTTTTTAATATTTATTCAGTGAAAATCCATGTAATAGAACCCAATGTCCCGGCATCACTGCCGATAATTAAAGGAACACTAAAGGAGGGAGATACGTTTTTTATTAAGAATGGCAGTGTATTAACCGAGAAAACTAATGTACCTTCTGTAGATGAGGCACCAATATTAGCTCAGCAGGTTCTTTCGCAATATGGTGGACTTCCTGATGATGCCGAGATGGTTAATTCGTATACTAGCTATTTAAAAGAATATAATGGTTCAACTAATGAACTGATTGATCAATGGCCGACACATACCAGTGTATCCTATACTCGAAATATCAATGGCATGCCTGTCGTCGGGCAAACCGATAAAATATTCGTCGCTTTAGGAGAAAATGGAACTGTTTTAGAAATTTACAAAGTCTGGAGATCTCTTGAATATTCTGGAAATAGTACCCATATTATCTCTGTCTCTGACGCGATAGAAAAAATTCGGAATCGGGAAGTCATATATCCCCCATCCAGTATTAGAATCGAAATTGATAATATCACTCTTGGATATTATGAAAAAAGCAGAGAAGATCCTGAATTGATATTAGAACCAGTATGGATTTTCTCGGGAAAAACACCAACAAATGATCCAATATCACTTTTTGTATATGCAGGTGATAACGAATGAAACAGACCGCATATGTTCTTATTTGTCTGTTCATTTTTACCGGTCTGATTATCCCTTCCACTCATGGATATTCAATCAATACTGGTGAAATCTTAATCTCATACAACTCATCATTTCATTGTTTCATTGATACCACAAATCTGACTTCAAACCAGAAAATAGCATTATATCGCGGACTTCTTAATACAGGAGATGCTTTTTTTAATCAAACAGGGAGTGTATTGACCGAGAAAAATAATGTACCTTCTGAAGATGAGGCACCAATATTAGCTCAGCAGGTTCTTTCACAATATGGCGGACTTCCTGATGATGCCGAGATGGTTAATTCGTATACTAGCTATTTAAAAGAATATAATGGTTCAACTGGTGAACTGATTGATAAATGGCCGACACATACCAGTGTGTCCTATACTCGAAATATCGATGGCATGCCTGTCGTCGGCCAAACAGATAAAATATTCGTTGCTTTAGGAGAAAATGGAAATGTTTTATTAGTTTATAAAGTCTGGAGAACGCTGGTTAATGAAGAGGCTGATGTACCAATAATTTCACTAAATAATGCTATTACAAAATTGAAAGATGGGGAATTATTAGATCCCCCACTAGGTATACCTAATCTTACGATAAATGATATTTCCACTGGTTATTATGAAAAAAGCCGAACAGATCCTGATATCATCTTAGAGCCTGTATGGATTTTTTCCGGGAATACATCATCAGGAGATCCGATTTGGTACTACGTCTACGCCCGGCACTTCGCGAACTTCACCCCCTCCTCAACCAACATCACCACCTTCGAAACAATCCACTTCACCGACACATCGGAGACCGCGCCGGTACAATGGCACTGGGACTTCGGGGACGGCACCAATTCAACGGAACAGAACCCGTCGCACCTGTATCGCGCGGCGGGCAACTACAGCGTGACGCTTAAAGCCTGGAACGATATGGGGAGCGACACC
>CAZMCL010000042.1:0-9548 GCA_964564375.1 uncultured Methanoregula sp.
AAGCGATTGCTGGTTTCAATGATCGGAACGGTACGTTTGCCGACGGAAGCCGGTATATCTTTGCCTACGCCAATAACGGGACCACGCTCGCACTCCCGTTCCAGCCGGAACTGATCGGCTCAAACCGGCTGGACTTTGCCGACAACTATGGCGTAAAAATTCTCCCGTGGGAGATCTCCACCGCAAAACGTGGCGGCGGTTTCGTGTACGTGCAGTATCTCAACCCGGATACCGGGGCTGCGGGCTTAAAACTCTGCTATGTTGCTCCGGTGGGCGATGAATGGTTCGTGGGGTCTGGCATCTACACCGAGCGGTTGTGAGTGACGGGGGGCGCCTATCCGCAGACGAGAGGATTTGACACGTTTAATACTCCTTTTTTCCTGACTGAACACGTAAGATGGAACGTGTTCCTGCGGCCCGGCCGGCCCAAACCTCCGGCAAACCTGAGCACTTTCTTTATATTCTTGCCGACAAAGGAGAGGTTATTATGACACCACTGCCACTCCAGCGGATTTTTGCACTCATATTTGTCCTGATCTTCCTTTGCAGCCCGGTGCTGGGCTGCACGAGTTTCATCATCACTCCCGGTGCATCGGCTGACGGGTCGATGTATGTTGCGCACACGAACGACGGTTTTGGTGCCGGTGTTCTCGGGCATGAGGTGGCAAACGAGACTACCCGGCTGGTGTACGTACCCCCGGCCGATCATCCCCCGGGCGCGATGCGTGCGGTATACTATGACCCCAATTCCGGGTCCGATGAACCTACCAGTGTCAAAGAAGCGCAGTCCAAACCTCTTGCCTACATCCCGGAAGTGGAACATACCTACGGGTATTTCACCGGCAGCTACGGTATCATCAACGAGCACCAGCTGATGTCCGGAGAAGTGACGACCGGGGCAAAAGTCCAGCCATCGTCCGATCCGGACAAGCGGATCTTCTACAGCTCCGAGTTATCGAACATTGCGCTCGAACGGTCCCGGACCGCTAAGGACGCAGTGACCCTCATCGGCCAGCTCATTGATAAGTATGGCTTTTACGGTACCGGGGAGACTCTTCTCTTTGGCGATCCGAAGGAAGCATGGGTCATCGAGATGTGCGGCGGGACACCCGATGGCAGGGGCGGGCTCTGGGTAGCACAGAAAGTCCCTGACGGCGAGGTCTTTGTTACGGCAAACACATTCCGGATCCGGGATGTGATACCGGGTAACCCTGACCAGATGTATTCAGCCAACCTCTTTGAAGTGGCAAAGGAAAACGGCTGGTGGGACGAATCGGAAGGAAACCTCGACTGGTTAAGAACGGTCAGTGATGGGGAATACTCGCACCCGTACTATTCCCTTTCCCGAATCTTTAGCCTGTACAGCCGGATTGCGCCATCGCAGGACTTCTCTCCGTACGTGACCGACACGTACTCGGAGGAGTACCCGTTCTCGCTTAAGCCGGACAAGTTGCTAACTACGGCCGATGCATTCGCCCTGTTCCGGGATCACTATGAAGGTACGGTCTTTGACCTTACTACCGGCCCGGCTGCCGGCCCGTTCGGCAACCCCTACCGCTGGCGGGGACCGTACGATGACCATAACGCCTTTGCATTCGGTGAGGTAAAACCCGGTGCTTGGCCCCGCCCGGTCTCCGCGATGTTCTGCGGGTACAGTTACATCAACCAGGGCCGGAGCTGGCTCCCGGACCCCATAGGCGGCGTCGTCTGGTTCGGGTTTGCCCAGCCGGCCGAGACTGTCTACATCCCCTTCCACGCCGGGGTAACAAGTGTTCCCTCTGAATGGTCAGAGAATGACCGGGCCACGTTTAGCCGCAACTATGCCTGGTGGGCATTCAACTACGTGACCAACTGGGCTACGCTCAATTATAATGCCATGAGCGGTGACATCAGGGATCATCAGCAGGCAATCGAAAAACGGCAGTTTGCCGAACAACCCGTTCTCGAGGAGAATGCACGATTGATCTACTATAAGGACGGGGAGGATGCCGCCCGCGAGTATCTCACCCGGTACAGCACGGCAAATGCCCGGGCGAACGCAGATGAGTGGTGGAAACTTTCAGACCAGCTGGTCGTGAAATACAGTAACCTGATGATCAACGACTTTGCGAATGGCACCTCCCACCTGACCGGCTATCCCGATCCATGGCTGCAGGATAACAGATACCAGTATGGCCCGAGGATTTACCAGGACAAAGAGCTCCAGGAGGTTGTCGGCCTTGCCTACGTGAACATGACCGTCTACACCACGCCGGGGAACGAACTCGAACTGATCCGGACAACCCAGCGGACGAACGAAACACAGCGCATCATTGGTATTCTTGAAGGGCGTGTCCCCCTCCCGGCCCGGAACCTCACCCACCGGCTCCTGAAGACAGGATGATTCCAGTCTTCTTTTTTTGCAGATCTGACTTTTTATAACGAATGTTTTCGTTCATTAAAAAATCTGCACCAGGCATCACCGCCCGAGCTGGCGGAGGAATGCGCTCCGGTGGTTCACGGATCCCTGCCTGAGACTGAAATACACCTGGATAATATCAGCCCGGGTCGTGTTGGAAAGCGCCAGGTCAAGGTCTGCAATGTCCCGCTCCTCGACAGCGAGCCCGGCTTCCAGTGCTCCGTTAAGGGAAGCGTCTCCCTGTACAGCCAGCGAGTCGTGCAGGGACTGGATCACAGGATCGGCATACCCGGACGATGCATTGCCGATCCGGTTTGCCGACAGCCCGTACCGGTCGATGAGGAGCTGGACTTCGTACACGTGCATGGTCTCCGACTTGGCAATGTTCGAAAAGACAGGGATTGTATACCTGCCGGCCCAGCGGGCATACAGGTCATGGGCCATCTGCTCGCATGAAGAGGATGTACGCAATTTCGGTTTCGGTAAGGGGCGCGGAGTCCGTCATGGGAAGGAGGGTGGCATAGCCCCCACCGTCCCCCGGGCCAGCATCCGTTCCAGCTGACTGCGCCGGTCCATATCCCTGCCCCGGCCCATATCCGGCGGCCGGCCCTGCATTCTGTACAGGTACCGCCGGGCCGGTACCGAAGACAACAACCAGCAGAATGACGAGGATGAGAACTCCTGCCAGGATCCCCCGGTGTTTCTTTTCCATGTTGATGTTTACCAGATTCTTCCTTTGGCAAGGGGGAACTTAATGGTTGCCGGGAAACGGGGGTACCGGAGGGCTCCGACTTCTGTGCCAGGATCTGCCCGCAGGTCCATGAGGTGCAGGATCGGATCATAGGCGTTTGTACATCAGGACTGTTGAAGCGGGAGAGAATATGTATCCCTTTTTTTAGAAATAGGAAAAAGTCCGTCCTTTCCACACCAGCAGTCCGGCGCGTCCGTGCAGCGAGGGCTTTTTAGATCATCCGGTCAGGGCCGGTCATTCTGTTTCACTTACCGTCCGAGTTGTCACTCCTGCAGATCGCTTACGGCAGTTCAATGTACGAATACGAAATTTTTGAACTGCCAGACATCGGCATAGTCAAAACAATTATTCGGGTTCTCCCGCATCAGGACGGCCCGGTCCCGCAGGGGTGTCCAGTCGGAAGGACCGGAGCAGAACATTCCCAGGTAAGGTTTTGCAATCCCGAGCACAAAGTCGTGGGGGAGGTCATCGGGCAGGCAGAACCCCTCCCGCGGGTTTTTAATCATCCACAGAACCGCGGAAACCACACCGATTGCGACCTGCACGGTCGTGGCATTCTGCCCGGGTGCAAGCCTGCGGACTTCTTCAATGGAGAGAACACTCCCCGTCCACCATGCCTGGTACGGGTGGCCCATCAGGAGAGCGCCAAGAATATCGGAACCGGAAACGATCTCCGAATCGTCCATGATCCGCAGGGAGGGCTGCAGCTCGTAGTTCCTGCCCCGGAGCTCATGCAGGGACGCGATGGTTGCATCGCAGGGCATGTACGCATACAGGACCGTTGGCCGGTAAAGGATATTTCCATTGTTTCTCACCGTCAGGTTCCTGGATATACCGAACGCTTCACCATGCTGGATGAGCATCCCGACAATCTCCTGGTCGGGGACCCATGACCGGACCCACGTGTTGATGCCCGGACGGGCAATGATGATCTCATTTTTTGGCCCTTCAGGAGGGAAGTGCGCCTGACGGGGGAGTTCTTTCTCGTGCGTTCCCCATCCCATCTCCGCAGGGGCGATGCCCTCATCCAGCATCCCCCCGATACACCATGTGCCGACAAATTCGCCTTCCTGTCTGGGAGAGCAGGAAACCTGCGTATCCCGCTCCGAGCAGTGGATGACCTTGATGCCGGTCTCCATGGCAAGCCTGCCAAAATCGCGGTCGCGTATGAGTGCCAGCAACCGCTCCGGGTCGGGGGCAATGCCATCGGCAATCATCCGGTGCGCAATATCGCAGAGACCCTGTTTGGTGAAGTGCGAAATGAGCCCGGGGTTTGCGCCATGATCCACAATGCATGTCGGGGCATCGTGCCAGTCTCTGGTGAGCTTGAGCAGTTTCATCTGCCGGTTATAGATGGACTTCTCGTACAGGCCTGCCGTTGCGTGCTCGCCGGCCGGGTCCCAGACCTCGGTTGACGTGTTGATGTACAGGACATCATGGTCATGGCACCACAGGAGGATATCGCAACAGTCGATGTTCCATGCAACATCGATTATCATATCCCCTTCAGATAAATGGGAAGAGAGGACCTGATTGAGGTTATCCGGCAGTATCTTTTGCTGGCAGAACCGCAGGCCCCGTGTTGTCCATGGTGCCAGTTCTTCCTCCTTGTCAAGGGCATCGATTACGGTAATGCGATCTAACGGGACTGTTACATGCTCAAGAAAGATGGGGAGCATGCACCGAGCCACCGAACCATACCCGATGATAAGGACCTTATGGGTAAACTCAACCTCCATTGCCTGATGGTTTTGCGCTGAAGCACGAAATAATTTTCAATTTTATCCCGATAAGATCAGGGTAATAATAACTGCTGCGAAAAGGTACCGTTCTTCTTGCAATAACTGGTCCTGCACTCCTTTTATAAAAAAACAGACCTGGCCCGGATACGGGAATGAGGCAGCACTCTTTGTTAATACGCGCCCCGCCCGACCTGGCTTACATAGACCTTGTGCTCCTGTAAGTCGATCCTGAAGAGCTCAGGGTTGCTGATAAGATCCGCTACTTTGATCCTCATGGACTCCAGTTCCGGGAAGGTGAAATGTTCAGAGTTCTTCCGCCTGCCTTCCATCCACTCCATTGAGACACCGGTATCGGTTTTAATGCAATTATAGATCTTTTCCACGTTACCTAAATGCAGGGTTCGACTACTTGAACCTGACGGCGATTCCAGACTTGGGAGAATTTTTCGTTCTGTAATCCACCCGATTACGGCGCTGGCTCTGTGTGTCTGCATGCCGCAGGATAACGGGAATTTTTTTTAATGGCTCAATAACCAAAAATGCCCGCAATACGCACTTATAACCGCAGACGAACCAAACGGGCACCAGTGATAGATCTACAGGATCGGATCATGGGCCCGGCCAGTCCGCACGTGGAGCGGATGCGTGTATACTTCGATAAAATACGTGCCATCATGACCGGGGAAAAAAAGCCATGCGGGGTCCTGCCATGACCCTCAGCTGGCTTGACCGGCTGCTGGAGAAAGGTGAGCGGAATTCCCACTCCTATGATTTTTGCGAAGCCCGGCCATTCTGGACGATGTGGTGGTTCCGGGTTTGTACAGCGCTTTTGGCCATCACCCTTCTCATCATCTGGTTCTTCTTTTTGCCGTTTTGACGCGGTCGTCCGGGCTGCCTGCCGGAATTAAAAAGGTGTTTTTCCGCTGGTAAAAACACCGGTGATAATTATCACCGTTGGTAAAAAAGGGCCTGCCGTGCCTTGGGACACGACAATACCTGTCCTTTTGGATGATGATGAATCGCTTACGGTGCCGGCTGCGGCACAAGGGCCGGCGATACCGGAGTATGTGACGGTTTGCTGGTTGACCCGTTGGGGGTGAGCACGGTTGAGCGTTTCCGGCAGTACTTACATGTCGAATCCCGGGTCTCCTTGAAGTGGTCCCTCGGTGTTTTGTTCACGATAAGGTTCTCGGTTTCGCACTGGGGGCAGGTGAACCGGATGACATAGCCGGTTCTCGTACCCAGGATTTCGGGTCTTTTGGATAGTTTTGTCATGGGGATTGGTGTTTTATTTTTTTGGTTTTCTCATCGTGCGTACGGGCCGGATCGCATTTTATGAAAGGAAAGATCCGTGTAACAGGAGGTTTTACAGGTTTTCCGGAAGGTGATGCTCATCGCCCGTGATTTCCGGGCGATACCGGTGTATCAGAACCATCTGGTTGCTTACCTGTTGGTTGTATGAGCGTATAGTATGATGGGAAGGAGGATTTCCGTTTTTTTCTGGAACTGACAAGACCTGTATTGAGAAACGGCCTTGGTCAGTATGCCAAAAAAATCAGAAATTCACGTCGCCGGACTCTGTCGGGTTATAGCGTTCGGCCGGTACCGGGGTCTGGACGGGCATGGGCACCACGGTCGGGGCAGGCGTAACGACAGGGTCCTCCTGTCCCGGCAGGTGGGAGTGGGCGTCTCTGCCCGGAAGCATGATGCGGGCAGCTTCTTTCGTGGTGCAGTCAGCGCCGATTTTCTGACAATACGCAAGGGCTGCGTTCTTTGCTGCCAGGTTCGGCGCCCAGATCGCATCGTCACCCGGGCTTTCTTTTCCCAAATACTCGGCATACTTGTATGCATGGACGAAACTTAAAGCAGGGATTGTCTTCTGGAGATAGCCAATAGTGACGCTCCCGGTCCGGTCCGAGCCAAGGACGCAGTGGTAGTAGATGAGACGCTTTTTACCTGAGGGATCCTTTTCGCTCATGAGCGTCGTGAGCTGGTTGATGCGGTTTGCAAAACTGCAGGTGTTGTCGCCATCATTGTCAATGGATTCGTTGCAGCTCTTGTCGATTACCGGGCAGAAAGCGAAGGCGGATGAGACGAGGTTTCCTTTCTGCCCGTGGATGGTCCCCTCTACAGGCAGGGCTGTACAGGTGCTGAATTTGTTCCCGAAATCCCGCAGCAGAGGACCGAACTCAACGGAATTTATGTCGCCGTGATCCAGGAGGCTGACAACGATGATATGGTAATCGTCGAGCCTGAAGTCCTGCATGTCGTGGAGCAGGGCGGCTTCTTTGCTGTCGGGGAAATAAGCCGGGGCAGAAGAGGACGTTTTGTTCTGCATCATCATGTCCATTTCATCGTAGGCAAAGTGCCAGTCGGCCTGGTTCTGGCAGTTGCCGGCCTGCCCGGTGCCGTTCCGGACAATCAGGGGCAATGGTCCCCGGACAAGGAGGTTGCCGGTCATCTCATTATAATCGACTACCACAGGACCGGCAAGCTGGATCCGGTTCGATTCCTGGAGGTTGTAGATTTTCAGGCAGCAGGTCCCGTCAGGAGCCGTGGGGGTCTCTTGGCAGGTGAATGTGCTTTCTGCACCGACAAGTCCGGCCATGAGGATAACTCCGAGGACAAGGAATGCAATGCGGGTGGCATTCATGGGGTGGCTCCGGGAAGGTGGCATGAGGCGGACTGCGCGGCTGTCATTATGTATCTCTTTAAAATATGTGACAATATCCCCATGTTGGAATGAACGGTATAAAAAGACTGTGAAATGAGAAAAATGCGGCGGGTTTTTTCCCCAAATCACGGGGCTATTCCCCCGCCAGCCATCTTCCTCATGGCTGCGTCTTTGCCGCCCTACAAAAAACTTTTCAGAGCATACCGGCGCCCGGTTCCACGGTTGCGTTGAGGTTGTCGGGGTGGACCTCTTCTTTTGTTGCAAATGCCACCACAAGGATGACTATCCCGAGCAGGAAGGAGATGAAGAACGCAAAGTCAAAACCGGCCGAGAGTACGTGCAGCTGGATGTCGGCCGGGGAGTTTCTCGTAACGGCATGGTTTGCGGCGATTGTCATGATGCCCTGGAGGAAGACGAGGTTGAAGAAGGCGATGCCGAGCGTGAGCGGCGCAAACCGCTCAAGGCTGGTCAGGCTCGAGACCATACCCTGCTTTGCCCGGGAAACCGAGTTCATGATCATGCTCGAGGACGGAGTGACTGCAAGCCCGAGACCGAAACCGATCAGCGCAAGGGCGAGTACGATGAAGGCCGTGGAAGTGCCGGCCTGCAGCCGGGTCATGAGGAAATAGCCGGCAGTCAGCGGGATGCCGGCAGCTATGCAGAGGAGACGCGGGCCGGCCCTGTTGTAGAGCATGCCGGAAAGGATGCCTGCAGCCATCATCGCAAAGGAGAGCGAGGTCATGATGAGGCCGGCCGAGGATGTGTCGTACTTCTGGACGTATTCCAGGTAAAACGGCAGGAGGTAGTTGATCCCTGCAAAGCTGAAGAAGACCAGCGAGATGAAGAGGTTGGCGATGAGGAAATGCCGGTTTTTGAAGAGCCGGAGATCGAGGATTGGCTCATCTGCCGTGAGCTCGTGCCGGACAAACCAGCCAAGGGACAGGAGAGCGATGGCCGCAAGGACAAGGATAACGGGAGAGGTCCACCCGGAACTCTGCCCCTCCGAAACAACATACAGGAGCGAAGCGAGCCCCACAAAGATGAGGCCTGCGCCAGTTGTGTCGAATCCAGAAAGGCTTTTGGGGTTCGCATCATGTGGAATGACCCTTGCCCCGAGCAGGACTGCCCCGATCCCGATGGGCACGTTGATGAAGAAGATAGCATGCCACGAGAGGTACTGGGTCAGCACGCCGCCGATGGTCGGGCCGATTGCGGTTCCGAGCGCTGCGAGGGTCATGACGATCCCCATGGCTTTTCCTTTCCTCTCCATCGGGACATAGGCGGTGATCATGGCCGGGGCGATGGCGGTGATCATCGCACCCCCAATGGCCTGGAAAACCCTCGAGCCGATGAGCCATGCAAGCGAGCCGAAGAGGTCAGGCAGGACGCCGCAGGCAAGCGAGCCGAGCGTGAAGATAGCAAACCCGGCAAGGAAGACTTTTTTAAATCCGATGATGTCGGAGATCTTGCCAAAGACGAGGACACAGCCGGCCATGACGAGCAGGTAAGCGGTGGCAACCCAGCTGACCGTTGTGGTTGAGACCCCGAACGACTCGGAGATGGTCGGGAGGGCGATGTTGACAATCGTCCCATCAAGGCCTGCCATGAACGTGGCAAGCGAGATGGAGAGGATGAGGAGCGTTAAGTGTTCCGGTGTTTTTTTAATTCCGGCAGTTTCCATTCATGCATATTACGCCACAGATCTACATGAGGGTTGTGTTTTTTTTTGGAAAAATCCCGCTCATGGTGCAGGATGGCGGGTAAGCGATCCGGATGACGGTTGCCGGAGTCAATTATGTCCCCCCACTCCGCAAAGGAATAACCGGCCGGAAGGAATACACATAAAACCGATGGCGATCCACCTTTCTTATCGTCTGGTGAGATGGTCCACAGTCAGCCGTTCACACAGGACTCCGGCGATACAATCCGCCCGCATCCCAATCCGCGCCCTGCGAACAGCACCGCACCACCCATGACCGGACC
>CAZMCL010000043.1:0-9491 GCA_964564375.1 uncultured Methanoregula sp.
CGCTCTCGAAATATTCCCGGTTCAAGTACAACATCGCCTATGCCGGCAATGATTCCGAGCTCTATGATTACCTCGATGAAAGCCCGGATTTCCGGGTGTACAGGATGGACCTCTCCACTGGAGTTGCGGCGTTAGAACAGCGGAAACTCTCAGCGGTAATCTACGTGCCGGACACTGCACCGGATTCGGCCGATCCGGTCAAGATCACGATGTACACACTTACAAACGATCTCCAGAGCGCTATTGTTGACGTGAAACTCAAGGACATCTACCTGAAGTACGAGACGGACCTCCGGAAAATCCGGGCTGAACGGATCACCGAACAGCCGATCCCGCTCCATGTCCCAAAAGCTGAAGGCGGCGGGGACTTCTACGAGTTCGTGTACGGACTCCTGATCCCGCTTCTCGTCTTCATGCCGGCCATCATCGCTTCGGCCCTGATAATCGATCTTATTACAGAAGAGTACCAGCACGACACGCTCGAGACCCTCATATCGACGCCGGTTACGTTCACGGAGATGGTCTGGGGCAAGGTGCTTGCCTGCGAGGTGCTGGTGCCGATACAGGCCGGGATGTGGATCGCCCTCCTGATGATCAACGGTATCGCTATCGAGAATGCGGGCTTAATCCTCGTGCAGGTCTCCGTAACCTCGTTTATCCTGATCCTGATGGGAGCGCTTGTCGCCCTCCATTACCGGGAGCGCACGGCAGCCCAGTTCATCTTCTCGACCGCCCTTGTCGTCGTGATGCTCTTTGCCCTTGCCCTCCCCGATAACCCGCTCAACCTCTTAACCCGCCTTGCGGTCGGAACCGCGGGAATGGAGCAGTGGATTGTTCTGGGAACGACCATCGCCATCATCCTAGGGCTTGGTCTCCTGATGCACCGCTATGCAGAAATGGTCGGGCGGACGCACCAGTCCGGCTAAAAAAAAGGTTATGGGTAATGGGGATTGACAACGGCCTCATCCCGGACCTTGTATGTCCTGCCGGCCGAAGTCACAAAAACCTGCACCTGGTCGATCCCCCGGGTTCCCTCTATCACCAGCTCGTCCCCGCGCCGGGGTCTCCGGTTGCCGTCGTTCATGTACTTCTCGATAACCTGGCCGTTGGAGAGGGTGACCTTCATGAGGACGTTCTGGACAAAGATCTCCCCCTTGCCTCCATTATAGAGCAGGTGGATAGACGAGTCCGGCCGCTGCTTCTCGAGTGTGAGGTCCACGAACTGCTCTGCCGGCAACGTCTCGACCGCGTTGGGCGTGGCAACTGCGGTGGCAACGGAAGTTGAGAAGGGCGTCGGGGCCGTTATTATGACCGGTGTCTCCGCGGGCTTGAGCTCGGATGCTGTCGGGCTCGTGCAGCCGGCCAGAAGCGCACAGAGCACAAGCAGGACGATGGCGGATAGGTTTATCGGGTAGTTCATGCAGGAAAGCTTACCCTGCCGGGTATTTCTTGCTTGTGCTCCCGCAAGGGGGGAAAAGTGGCGTGTTATGAGCAGGGGGGCAATTTTTGTTGTCCGTCGGACTAGGGCATCACAGCAGGCAAAATATAGAAAAGAACAGTTAAATTAAAAAGGACACCCGCTTTAACTTAACGTATCAGGAGTAAAAGGAATGTTCTGTCCTAAATGTGGAAAAGAGACTGATGCCTCCGGTAAGTTCTGTCAATGGTGCGGGGCTGATATTGATTCGGTTGCAGCCCAGGCTCCGGTTGCAGTCCCTGAAGAGGAGGAAGGGCCCGAGGTCGGCATATATGCAGGGCTTGGGCGGCGGTTCATCGCGTGCATCGTGGATGTGATCCTCGTTATCCTGCTCGGCTTGGTCACCGTTGCTGGATTTGGTCTCTTCAGGGGTCTCCAGAACCTGTATTTCTACGCTGTCCAGCACGTTCCGGCAGACCAGCTGACCCTCGAAGGCACAACCGGTGCTCTCGTCGCTTCCATCATTGCCGCCTACGGCATCATGCTCGTCATCGTGCCGTGGCTCTACTTTGCCGGGTTTGAGTCTGCACGCAGCCAGGCAACCCCGGGAAAAGTGCTCATGCGTCTCGTGGTCACCGATATGGATGGCCAGAAGCCCACCTTTGCCCGGACAACCCTCCGGTTCTTCTCCAAGTTCATTTCGGTTCTGATCATCTTCATCGGCTTTTTGATGATTGGGTTCACCCAGAAGCACCAGGGTCTCCATGACAAGATTGCCGGCTGCCTTGTTCTCCTCCAGGACGAATAATTTTTTCTGATATTTTTTTTAATCCTTTTTTTGCAAAAATCCATGCAGTCAAAGAACCTTGCAGAGATCCCCGGTTCTTCAATTCGCGAAATATAATCGGATTTCCGGGGGACCGTCCCTTCCCATCCGGACCATTCCCGGACCTGATGGATAATACAGGATCAGTGATACCGGATTTTCAGCCCGAGTAGGATGAGCAGGAGGAAGAAGGTGATCACGTTTGCCGAGATGATCGGAAGTGAGCTGGTCCAGATCCCATACAGGGTCCAGAGGAGGATGCCTGCAGCAAAGAGTAGGAGCATGGCAAGAGAGAGGTCACGCGTCTCCCTGAGTCTCCAGGCCCGGAGTACCTGGGGTACAAACGAGATGGTGGTAAGGGTTCCTGCAATGTAGCCGGTAATAATGATGGGGTCCATAGATTGTCTCTTCTGGTATTTTTCCGCACAACCATTTATACCGGCCGTGTGTTTTCTGGTATGCGATGCCGGGTTTCCGTGGCTTCTGTCCCGTGTCAGGCCGGGGGTTCCGGTGAGGACACTCATATCCATAATGTCTCCATTATCCTGACACACCAGTTGGGGTTAAAGGAAAAGGGTGCAGGGGGCGAAAGTAAAAAAAGATCTGAACTTCACTCTGGGAGCATCGCATTCCCACAAGTTGTCTGCAATGGTCCGGAAGTATGCCTCACTTCCGTGCGGTGGCCTTGAAGAAAGTGTAGCAGAAGACCCCATCCTTTTCAGCCGTGCGGTAGAGCGCTGCGATGCCCCGCTCCCATGCATCCCGGCTCATCAGCCCCTGCTTTTGCACCAAATCCGCCACCCCCTCGACCATTGCGGTGAAGGTGAGTTTCGTGAACCCTTCGACAAGCCCGGGCCGGGAGGAATCAACGTAGACCATCCGTGGCGAAACATAGACATCCGAGTACCCTGCACCGGCCACCAGTGGATAGAGCTGCCGCCCGATCAGTGCATTGCCCCCCACCTGCTGCTGGAGCCGGACAAGGCAGTCAATCGCCTGCCGCGCATCCGGGTCATCCGGGTGGAAAAAGGTTGATCCGTGATCGCCCTCAATGACAGTCAGCATCCCGCCGTCTTTTAACAGGGGGCGGAGGTGTACGAGAGCACCTGCCGGATCGGTAAGATGCTCCAGCACGAAGCAGACGAAGATATGATCGAAACTTGCCGGTTCGAATGGGATGTGGAAGATATCCGCCTGCCGGAAGGTCACGTTGTCATATCCCTGTTTTTTGACATTATCCTCCGCCGTGTTGAGCGATTCAACAGAGGTATCGATTGATGTGATCAGGGCGCCGGGGCTGTTCTTTGCAAGAATCACGGTCTGGGCGCCTATCCCGCATCCAGCCTCAAGGACCCGGGATCCTGCAGGGTAGCGGGTGTCATCGTGCAGGAGGTCTGTCAAGGTCTCTGCCTGGTCCGCGAGCCGTTCCGACTCGCGTGCCGAATAGCCGTGGACATAAGGGTTTTCCGGCATGGGTTCATCATCTCCGACCGGTTTCCTGCTGACCGCGACCGGCACTACAAGGGTTCTGTAAAAAAATTGGCATTCGATGCACAAAAATGCAACTCACGCAGACCTGCTCCCGTCAGTTCAGAGTGGAACTTCCGGAGATAGTTGTACCCTGCCCAGAGCCGGATTCGCCGGAAACCGCACAAAGGTTGATTAATGGCAAAAAAGAGAACAAACATTTCGAAGACTATGCGCCCGGTTACCCTGATTCCTGTTCTTGCCACTCTCGCGATCCTGATGTTTGTCATCGGTCCGGTAACTGCAGAGCCGACTGTAACCGTCAGCAGCTTTGTGGTGACACCACAGATCCTGATGCCCGGGGATCTTGGCACTATCACGGTCATGCTGACCAATACGGCATCGAGCGCCACAATCAGCGAAAATGTCGGGCCACAGACCAGTGGGTTTGAAACCTCAAAAACAACCGATGTCAGCGTTTTTATCGAGAAGGCGGGGCTCGAGGGCAACGGCATAGAAGTGATCGGGGATAACTACCAGCGGATTGGCGATCTCGGGCCGGGCCAGACCATCCCCCTGACGTTCCTCATCCGGGCACCGCAAGGGACCGGCCTCTATTTCCCGGAAGTCTCGGTCGATACCAAGGGGGGAAGGAGCACCCGCTACCCGGTACCGGTCAATGTCAATACCCAAATCGCCGTGGCAAAGCTTGCCGTGCTCGGAACCGCGGTCACAACACCAGACGCAGTGAAGCCTGGCGACGCAGCAGCAGTCCGGCTGGATCTCATCAACAGCGGGGAGAGCGATGCCGAGCGCATCATCCTCCGGATCGGGAACGCCAGCACCTCAGTTACACCTAAGGAAGCGGAGCTATACCATATCCGCAGTATCCCGGCGGGGCAGAGCGAGACGGTCGATATCACCCTGATCACCGACCGGAAGGCGGAGAACGGTATCGCGGTCATCCCGGTCACCATCCAGTACTACACCATTGACGGGGTCCAGCACATGGAGAATGCTGCCATCAATCTCTACATCAGGGGTCAAACCGAGATCGGCATTGCTTCTATCGAGACCAGCCCGGAGCGGATCGTTGCCGGAGAACCGTTTAACCTGATTATCCGGATTGAGAATGCCGGGACCGGCGATGCAAAGTCAGTGAGGGCAACCATCGACCTCCCCATCTCCGGCTCCCGCGAGGCATTCCTGGGCAAGATCAAGCCCGGCAACGATGCCCCGGCCCTCTTCCGGCTGGGTGGCGCCCCGGAGGGGGACCTGCCGTACACGGTAACTGTCTCCTACAATGACGAGTGGGGCGACCACACGGATACATTCCCGCTCTCGCTCTCGGTTGCACCGGTCGATTACAGCGGCATGGTAATCGGCATTCTCATCCTCGCGCTCCTCGTTTTCGGGGCATGGTGGATCTTCATCAGGAAGAGCCCGGACAAGAACCATGAATGAGACGCTCACCCGGCTGAACCTCTCCTTTTTTTTAGGCCTGCGGTCCCTCCGGCGCGGCAATATCGGCAGCCTCGTGATGACAGTCGTTATTATCGGGATGGTTTTCACAAACATGATCTTCTTACCCTCCGTCATTACCGGAGCGATCAATCTCTTTGTGGAACAGACCATCGAGTACTCCTCAGGAAATGTCCTTATCGAGCCCAAGGAGGATGCGGAAGTTATCGTGGACCTTGAGGATCTCCTCGCCCGGGTAAACCGGGTACCGGGCGTCCTCCGGGCTGCACCACATAACAATATCGGGGGGGTGATGAAGTTCAAGGGAAGCCGTCTTGCCGGAAGTGTCATCGCCATCCACCCGCGTGACGAGATCCTGGTGACTGGCGTTTCAAAGATGATAAGGGACGGCCAGTACTTAGGAGAGGGCGACACCGGGGTCATCGTCATCGGCAATTACGTGGCAGGGCACAAGGACAAGTCCGAGGACCTGATGCCCTCGCTCGGCGGGGTTCGGACCGGGGATTCCATTGACGTGGAATTTACAAACGGGGTGACCCGCACGTACCGGGTGAAAGGCATCTTCGAGACGAAGTCATACATGGTTGACCAGGTCGTCTTTATCACGTGGGAGGAACTCGAGAGTATAAAGGGGCAGCAGGTCGACCAGGCAACGGAAGTCCTGATCAGAACCGTTCCGGGAGAAGACGAAGAGGAAGTCAAGCTCTCCCTGATCGGGATGGGCATCCAGGAGCAGATCAAGACCTGGCACGACCTCTTGGGAAAGGCCTTTGCCGAGGTTGTCCAGAGCTACGGGATCATCAATAACATCTCTACGATTGTCAGCATCGTCATCGCCATCGTGGTCATATTCATCGTCATCATGATCAAGACCATAAACAACCGGCGCCAGATCGGGATCCTGAAAGCCATCGGGATCCACCGGACGACCATCACGTTCAGTTATGTCTTTCAGGTCATCATCCTTGCAGTAATAGGGATCATATTCGGCCTTCTGATCCTGTTCGCCATGGACCGGTATTTTGCGGTGTACCCGATTGTTTTTCCCGATGGAGATATTCGTCCCGCTTTCACCATCGCAGACATCGTAACAAACGCGGTGCTCCTCTTTATCGCGTCCGCCATTGCCGGTTTTATTCCGGCATGGCTGATCGCCCGCGAGGATATCCTCACCGCGATGAGGGGGTAGCATGATTAAGATTTCCGGCCTTCACAAAATCTATCACCTTGGCGTTGTGGAAGTGCCGGCGCTTCGTGGCGTCAGTTTTGAGATCCACCGCGGCGATTTCCTCGGGCTGATGGGACCTTCCGGCAGCGGGAAGTCAACCCTGCTCCACCTTCTCGGGCTCCTTGATTTTCCTACTGAAGGCACGATCGAGATCAACGGAATGGATGTCTCCCGTATGGACGATGATGAGCGCACCGATTACCGGCTCCGGAAGATGGGATATATCTTCCAGGACTATGCTCTTGTCGGCGAACTCACGGTGCTCGAGAACGTCATGCTCACGGCAATGGCGCAGGGAAAAACGGAGCTGGAGTGCCGTAAGGCAAGCAGGGATGTACTCTCCATCGTGGGTCTCGCAAACCGGCTCGACCACCTGCCAAAAGAGCTCTCGGGCGGGGAGCAGCAGCGGGTAGCAATAGCACGGAGCATGGTGAACCGGCCCATCATCCTCTTTGCCGATGAGCCCTGCGCGAATCTCGACACGGCTAATTCAAGGGCAGTACTCGACCAGTTCCACACCATCAATGAAGAAATGGGCCAGACCATCGTGATGGTCTCGCACGAAGAGTGGCACAGGGAGTACTTCCACCGAATCGTATACCTGAAAGACGGGCAGATCGAGGCAGACGAGGAAATGCGTCACCGCGAAGAACGAGATGAGCGGAGTTCGTTAAAAGAATAGGCCGGGGCCGAGATTCGAACCCGGGTCGGAGGATCCACAATCCTCTAGGATGACCAACTACCCCACCCCGGCAAATTGCCCGCTTATATTTGCACTTTTCCGTGATTAATGTTACCTTCTTTTCCCACTGGGATCCTGAAGTGGCATCACAATCAACCGGGAAGGTGACAATTAATAGGGTCAGGCGTCTATTACATATCAGGTGGCTCTGAAGACTTCGGCCTGATATGAAAACCTGGCGCGGCGCCGGGTAGTGTACAGGAACCCACGGTGATATTTTACCCGGTCGATCAGAGCAGTGAGCAGAACGAGGGGGGAAAGAATATGGCGGAGAACCCGACAATCAGGACGCCGATTGTGTGTGTCATGGGACATGTTGACCACGGCAAGACCTCGCTCCTCGACCGGATCCGCGGATCTTCGGTCGTGAGTTCCGAAGTGGGCGCCATAACCCAGCATATCGGTGCAACTATCGTCCCTATCGAGGCCATTCGCACCCTGAGCGGGACGATGGGCAAGTCGCCGATCGACATCCCCGGCCTCCTCTTCATCGACACTCCCGGACACCATGCGTTTACCACACTGCGGGCACGCGGCGGGGCACTCGCCGACATGGCCATTCTTGTCGTGGACATCAACCAGGGATTCCAGCCGCAGACCATTGAGGCGCTCCAGATCCTCCGGAACTGTAAGACTCCCTTTGTCATCGCGGCAACGAAAATGGACCGCGTCCATGGCTGGCGGGTGAACGAGAACGAGTCGTTCCTATCCTCGTTTGCCAAGCAGAATGAGCGGGTGAAGAGCGATATCGAGACCAAGACCTATGAAATCGTGGGCAAACTCTCCGAGCTGGACTTCTCCGCCGACCGCTTTGACCGGGTTTCCGATTTCCAGCGCAACCTCGCTATCGTGCCGCTGAGTGCCCATACCGGAGAGGGCATACCGGACCTCCTCCTCGTCATGATCGGGCTTGCCCAGCGCTATATGGGCGAGGCACTTAAGCTTTCGGTCGATGGCCCGGGCGCCGGTACCGTCCTTGAAGTCAAGGAGGAGCGGGGCCTTGGGACAACCCTCGACGTGATCCTATACGACGGTACGCTCGCTATCGGTGACGAGATCGCAGTGGCTACGCAGGGCGACGTGATCGTGACCAAAGTCCGGTCACTTTTAAAACCCCGGCCCATGAAAGAGATCCTCATCGAGGACAGGTTCGAGCGCGTGAAATCGGTCTCCGCTGCATCGGGCATCAAGGTGACGGCGCCGAACCTGGAAGGAGTTATTGCAGGCTCGCCGTTCTTTGTCATCCGCGGGAACCGCAACGAGATCGAGGAGAGAATTAAAAAGGAGATGACCGAGATCCACGTGAACCTCGCAGAGGAGGGCATCGTGATCAAGGCCGATACCATCGGTGCTCTTGAAGCCCTTTGTAAGGAACTCGAAGAAAAGGAGATCGGTGTGATGCGCGCAGAGGTGGGCCCGGTGAGCCGTCTCGATCTTATCGAGACCGAGACCATCAAGAACCCGCAGTTCCGGGTTCTCCTCTCCTTCAACACCGCCATCCTCCCGGATGCGGCCGAGATCATAAAAAATCCGCTTTACAAACAGGTTAAGGTCTTCGAAGGCCGGGTCATCTACCAGCTCATCGACCAGTATATCGAATGGCGGGACGAACAGAAACGCTTGCAGGAGAAGCAGCGGTTCGAGCATGTGGTCATGCCGGCCAAGATCCGCCTCCTCCCGGACTGCGTCTTCCGCCAGAGCAACCCGGCCGTTGTGGGCGTGCGGGTGCTGGGCGGCAAACTGCGCAGCGACGTGAACCTGATCCATCTGGACGGGAAAAAGGCCGGGCACTTAAAGACCATGCAGCTCCGGCAGGAGTCAATCCGCGAGGCGGATGCCGGGCTTGAGGTGGCAATATCGATTGAGGGCGCAACGGTCGGGCGGCAGGTGAACGTAGGCGATGACCTGTTCGTGGACATTCCCGAGCGGCACGTGAAGGTACTTGAGCGCGAGATGATAAAAACGCTCAATACTTCCACGCAGGAGATCCTTGAGGAATACACGACGATGCGCCGGAAGGGGGATCCCTTTTGGGGCAAGTAACCCGGTTACACCTGCGGACGGACGCGAGGATTTAAGAGCGTACCGGTATAATAAAATGGGTACTTCTCATGTGTAGGCGAATCTGCCGGCAGCCAGAGATGTGAAAAGGAATTCCTTTTGTGGGTTTCTTGGATAAATCAAAATAATACGGAGCAAACAGCATGGTCGAGTTTAAAGTTGTTGTATCAGACCCCAAGACCGGTCGCGCTTACAATGTTGACGCCAGTGGCGGTGCAGCAGGGGCGATCGTGGGCAAAAGTATCGGAGACGAAGTTGACGCAGGAAG
>CAZMCL010000044.1:0-9485 GCA_964564375.1 uncultured Methanoregula sp.
TGTCTCGATCATCCGCCTCCCGCAATACAAGACCCGCCCGGCCTCTCTTGCCATCGACATCAACCCGGTCGGCGAGAACGGTCTGCCAATGAAGAAGAAGGGAATTATGATCATGAGCGTTGCAGAGCTTTTGGCATTCCGCGAGATTTTCAAAAATGAGAAACTCGACAAGCTCATCAATACGCTTGAAGATGTCACCGGGAAGAAATCCGCGGGAAAAGCTGCCAAGCCCGATGTTGTCCAGATCTAAACGGACGGGATTGATGCGTACCAGTAATTGGACAGTACTCTGTTCCCTGTGCCTGGTTGCGGCAGTTCTCCTGGGCGGATGCCTTGGGGAAAGAACTTCCCCGCTCCCCACAACCGATGCCCCGGAGGTCTTTGTTGACTACCAGCGGACAGGTGGCATCGCCGGCGTGAACGACCGGGTGGTTATCTTCGATAACGGTGTCGCTCTGGTCTCAACCCGGAAGGAAACGACCGAGATCGCGCTCAACCAGTCAGAGCTTGAGCAGGTCAGCTCGCTTTTCAATACAAGCGGATTTGTGGATCTTGAAGGGAGCTACACTTCCGCACGGGGCGGGGCGGACCTCATGCAGTACAGCATCAGCTATTCCGGGAAGGTTGTGAGCACCGAGGATACTGCTATCCCTGTCAGGATCCAGCCGGTCATTGACGAGCTGAACCGCATCGTTTCCTTATCGCTGGTCAATGAGAAGACTGACTACCCGCTCCCCCATATTATCCCGTAATCTTTTCTCTCATTACCACTACCGACGACCACTATTGCGTGGACGCCTTTTCCGGCCCGGGCAGGATGCCCGGACTGCGTACCCGGCACCGGAACGGGGCTGGGTGTTTTACCTGCGGCCGGATGAAAAAAATCAGCAACGCTATCCGGGTCTGTAAAGGATCGCACCTGGCGTTAAAAAAGGGTTATTTTTCGTACATGCACGACTGGATATCGTGACCGAGCAGACCGATTGCATCTGCACGACACCGCTTGCAGTGGCGCATCTGCTTGACATATTTACTGCACTCGTCCTGCATCTTCCGCTTCATCTCCGGGGTTGGTGGCGTTATATCGGCAAATTTGTATTGTGCAATCAGGGGAATTAAATTGAAGGTATAGACGCCCATCTCGCCGACCTTTTTTGCGATGGCCGGGATATGTTCATCGTTGATGCCAGGGATATAGACCGCATTGACCTTGACGATCATTTTCCGCTTTACTGCCTCTTCAATGCCCTTGAGCTGCTGGGAAAGGAGGATCTTTGCTGCCTCGATCCCGGTGTAGTGTTTTCCATTATAATTGACATGCTCATAGATCTTCGCACCAATTTCGGGATCGATGGCATTGAGGGTGACCGTGACATTGCCGACATCATATTTTTCTAAAAGGTCGATCTTGTCGGGCAGGAGGAGGCCGTTTGTGCTCAGACACTTGATAACATTGGGATACTGCTCGTGGAGCAGTTTTAAGGTCTCGAACGTCTCCTCGTTTGCCAGCGGTTCACCGGGCCCGGCGATGCCGATGACCTTTATGTATTGAAACTTTTCCACGACTCGCTTGACGAGATCCAGTGCTTCCTCCGGGTTCAGTACCTTTGTCGTGACACCGGGCCGGCTCTCGTTGACACAATCGAAATCGCGGATACAGTAATTGCACTGGATATTACAGTAGGGAGCTACCGGAAGGTGGCACCTGCCAAACACGTGGCATGCCTTCTCGGAGAAGCAGGGGTGCTCCTGGATCTTCCGCATCTGCGCCGGGTCCCACTGGACTTTCCTGCCCTGGACATCGGCGACCCGAAGTTCATCAGTCATTACCAGTAGATTCGCGCTCGTGGTATAAATAGCGTGCAATTGTGATATACGGCAGGCGGCAGCAATGCCGGTGCAGGTGCTGGTTCGGCACCTGTATAAATGATCCCTGCCAACACCTGAAGAGAGATCCCGATGAAGAAATCCGAGAAGCAGAAGGGTAGGGAACGATCAGGTGCCCAGAAACGGCAGTTGCAGATGATCATCGGCGGGGTGGTTGCGGCAATCGTCTTCATCACCATCATTGGCGTATTGTTTCTTAATCCGTCCGGTGCAAAAACCGGTGATATAGTCTCGGTCTATTATACCGGCACACTGGATAACGGAACGGTCGTGGAGTCCAACGTGAACACCACCCCGTTCATCTTCACTCTCGGAAAGGAGGAGACACTCCCCTACGGTCTGCCGGATGCGGTTATCGGGATGCAGCAGGGTGAGACAAAGACCGTTATCCTGCTCCCGGAGAATGCCTTCGGGAAGTATGATCCCTCCCTTGTGCAGGCGGTCAATCGCTCCTCCCTCCCTCAGGATTCCGATTTTATTGCCGGAAATGTCTACGAGATTGTTCGGAAACCGGATAATGCTGTTGCCCGGGTAACGATCGTCAACGTAACTCCTGATACGATTACGTGGGATTCGAATAATGTTCTTGCCGGCCAGAACCTGACACTGCAGCTCACGCTTGTCCGTATCGTGAAGCAATAATCCTTTTTTTTAAAATGTCACCAACGGGCAGGTGCGCTGGTAATGAAGAGCACCGGATAAAACAAGAGGATGGGCCCGGCCGGATTCGAACCGGCGATCTTCGCCGTGTAAGGGCGACGTCATAACCGACTAGACCACGAGCCCTGATTCCTACTAATGTCGCCCTGCTCACTATTAATGATACTGTTTTTTTGCAGGATAGGGCGGCCCCCGGGCCAAAATACTCCCGGAATACCAGTATTAATAAAATGAAAAAAGAAGTTTGTCCGGATCGTGACTGCTCACGAAACCGGGTCGAATTGCAGGATCTTCTTGCCGCTCTTGTCAAAGAAGAGGAGCTGCCCGTCCTTGATAGCGTAGGTCTCGGACCATTCAATGTCCGTGAAGTAAGCGGATTCCTGGCTCATCACGCCGGTCGGGGTCTGGCATACCTTCTCGGATACTGCCGGTCGGACGAACCAGACATGCGGGGATTCGGTGAGCTGGTAATCCGTGACATAGTCACTGCACCCGGAGAAGCCCCGGACTTTTCCGTCAGCAGAGAAATCTGCCGTGATGGTGCTGCCTTCTGCAACCTTGGACCACACGCCCTTGGTATCGTCGAACCAGCCGAGATTCCAGGATGTTGCAAGGAGGGTCTCGGCATCGGACGCGATGGAAGGTGCGGTTGGTTGTTCGACTACCGGAGCAGGGGTCGGGGTTGCAGGAGCAGCTGCCGGCTCGCTGGTGCAGCCGCAGATTAACACTGCCAGGACCAGTAGGCCAAAGCAAACGAAGAAACCGTGTTTCATACTATTATGGGAGATTTTTGGAGGAATAAATATAACGATCTGTTTTTTCCCTGTCATATCCAAATCCTGACAGAAAACCTGCGGGGACACCAGGCAGTATCCGGTTTTTCCCCGTCATGGGAGATCCCGGGCAATATGTAGTCCGGGTACATCCCTCGAACAAACAAAAACGGGATAAAAAAAAGAGGGCGGGGTTATTCTTTCTTTGGCGGGAGCCTGATGTCGATGCCGTACTTCTCCGCGTTGTGATCGGCGATTGCCTGGATGGCTGCAAGCTCCTCGTCCTGCTGTTTTGGCTTGAAGAGGTGGCGGAAACGCTTCTGGGTTTTAAGGTAATCGGTGACCGGTTTCCGTACAACTTTTTTTACCTTGGTGACCTTACCATCGACCATCTCGAAGTTCACCCAGAGGCCGGTCTCGATGGCGAGCTTGGCGATGGCGATGGTCTGGTCGCCCTCGAATCCCCAGCCGGTGCAGCAGGGAGCGTGGATTTGGATATAGCAGGGTCCGGGTGTGTTGATGGCTTTCTCGACCTTCTGCATGAGATCGGTCGGGTACGCGACTGATGCAGTTGCAATATACGGGGCGCCATGGGCTGCAAGGATCTGGGGGATGTCCTTTTTCGGCCGCTTGTTCCCAAACGAGCACTTCCCTGCCGGGCTCGTGGTGGTGCTGGCATCGTAGGGGGTTGCACCGGACCGCTGGATGCCGGTGTTCATGTAGGCCTCGTTGTCGTAGCATATGTAGGTGAAGTCGTGGCCCCGTTCGAAGGCACCGCTGATGCAGAGCATGCCGATGTCAAACGTTGCACCATCTCCGGCCAACACCACGATCTTCTCTTTGCGGCCCTGTCTTTTGAGCGCCGCCTCGATACCGGAGGCAACTGCAGCGGTGTTCTCGAAGAGTGAGTGGATCCACGGGACTTTCCACGCGGTTTCGGGATAGGGCGTTGAGAAGACTTCCATGCATCCTGTCGAATTGACGATAATAGTCTCGGTCCCGGCCGCCTGCGTGACAAGGCGGGCGGCAAGTGATGCCCCGCAGCCTCCGCAGGCACGGTGGCCGCAATCGAACAGTTCACAGGTTTTGGACTTTTCTGCCATTTCAAATCAACTCCGTGCGCAGACCATAGAACTGGTCGCCTTCCCCTTTCTCGCAGAGCGCGACTATCTCTTTGATATCTTTTTTCCTGATGTCCCTGCCGCCAAGACCGAGGACATAACCCATCACCGGTGTAATGGAGCCGTACATCGCGTCCCGGACCTCGATGGCGGTTGCACCTTTCGCGCCAAGGGAGATGTTCTTGTCAAGCACGGCAACCCGCTGTACGCCGGAGAGTGCCTTTGCGATCTCCTCTGAGGGGAACGGGCGGAAGACCCTGATTCTGAGGAGCCCGACCTTCCTGCCATCCGCCCGCATCTCATCGATGGCGTCCTTTACGGTACCGCAGATCGAGCCCATGGCAACGATTGCCGTCTCGGCATCATCGAGCCGGTAGCCTTCCACAAGGGCACTGTAGTCCCTGCCAAACAACGTGCCGAATTCTTTGCCGTACTTCGCGATGAGATCCTTTGCCTTTTTCTGTGCCTGGTCCATCTCGTACCGGAATTCCATGTAGTAGTCCGGTGTGGCATACATCCCGAAACTGATGGGGTCTTTTGCATCAAGTTTCTCGTCCGGGGCAAATGCCGGAAGGTACTTATCCACATCTTCCTGCGAGAGGATATCTACCGGTTCGTAGGTATGCGAGAGGATGTAACCGTCAAAACAGACAAAAGCAGGGAGCTGGATTGTCTGGTCTTCGGCCACCTTATAAGCAAGGAAGTGAAGGTCGGTTGCCTCCTGGTTGTCCTCGGCATAGAACTGGAGCCAGCCACAGTCTCTCATGGCAATCGAGTCCTGCTGGTCGTTCCAGATCGAGAGCGGCGCGCCCATGGACCGGTTGACAATGGACATAACAATAGGCAGGCGCATGCCCGAGGCGTTGAAGAGAACCTCGCACATCAGGGCAAGCCCCTGCGATGTGGTCGCGGAGTAGGTACGGGAGCCGGCCGCGCTGGCTCCTACGCACGCAGAAAGGGCGGAGAGCTCGCTCTCGACCGTGATATACTCGGCATCGAGCTGGCAGTTTGCCACGTAATCGGCCAGCGCCTCAACGATGTGGGTCTGGGGAGTGATCGGGTAGGCGGAGACCACCTGCGGCCGGCAGAGTCGGACTGCTTCTGCCACTGCATGGGAACCTTCGGTAATTTCCATCATCTTACTTCTCCTCCTGTTTCATGGTGATCGCTTCTTTGGGGCACTCGGTTGCGCACAGCCCGCACCCCTTGCAGTACGAATAGTCCGGGTCAAAGAACCCCTCTGCATCCTCGTGTATGCAACCTTCGGGGCAGAGTGTCCGGCACATCCCGCACTTCGAGCACTTCTCGTGGTCAAAGACCGGCCTGAAGACGCGCCATGAACCGGTCTTGTTGTCCCGCGCTTTTCCGGGGCGTGCCCGGCAGCCAATGGCAAGTGCCATTATACACCTCCCTTAACTGAATCATAAGCGATTTTTGCTGCGGCAATGTTCTTTGTTGCCAGTTCTCCGGGGAAGCGGTGCTTCAGCGCATTTTCAAGCGCCGAGAACTGGATCTCGCCCGAAGCTGCGGCAAATGCCCCCATGAGCGTGGTGTTCGTTATGGGAAGGCCGATTGCCTTGAGCGCGATGGAGGTTGCATCGATTGTGATGAGTTTCACCTCGTCTGGCACCTTGAAATCGGGCGTTTTCTCGGTATTGACGATAACAATGCCTCCCGTCCTGACGCCCAAAAAGACGTTGACGTCCTTGATAAGGGAACTGTCCTGGACGATGATATAATCCGGTTCATACACCTGGCTGCGAAGTCTGATCTTCTTGTCATCAAAACGGACAAAGGCCTGCACAGGCGCCCCGCGACGTTCGACACCGAACGCCGGGAATGCCTGTGAAAAGACGCCGCCTTCGAATGCGGCGACGGCAATCAATTCGGCAGCCGTGACCGACCCCTGGCCACCCCTGCCGTGGATACGTAGTTCTCTCATGGAAAAATCCCTAATAATCTTACATGATAAATCAATATAAATCTAGAGATCCACATCGAGCCCGAGGATCTCCGTTTTCCCTGAAAAGACGTCCCGGGCGATCCTTGCAAGCCCGCGGGAAGCGCACCATTCATCGTACACTGCCACATCACAGCCCAGCAGCGCCCGCACTTCCGCGGCGATTACCGGCGCCAGGCTGCCGGCTAGGGCGACCTTTGCGCTCCTGTTGAGGAGCCGGAGCGCGGCGCACTCCATGGCGGCAAACATTGCAAGTGCCCGCACGCGCTCGCCCTCCGGCAGCGAGAAGTTCACGCCCGCGTGCTGGAACGCCTCGTTTGCGGTCCACTCCGCCGCATCGATCTTACGGATCGCATCCACATCCAGCGCGCCATGCACCGTGCCCGGCGCAAAGATGCAGGCATCGAATGCCCCGATAAGTTTTCCTGCGGAAACGAGGAGCGAGACCGTATTGGAACTTACGTCGGAGACTACCACATCGCTGCCCAGCGCGTGGCAGGCTTCGTAGGCAATACCGATCTTCTCAGGACTTGTCTGGTGGGAGTAGGCTTTGAAGCGCGGGTCCGTGGGAGATCCGCGGTGGAGGCCGGGGATCACCACGGCCGGAATCCCGCTCTCTGCCACGGCATCGAAGACCCGCGTCCCACCTCCGATGTGCTTGCCGGCGCCATCCCTGCTCACGATCCCCCGGTTGTGCACTTTTTTAATATTCGTCACTGCCGCGATATTGTCGCCCATGGAATAACAGAGAGCGATGCCCTCGATCTCTTCGATGGGGCAGATGCGGGAGAGGTCGGCAATGGAAAACTCTAATGCAGCCTCGCGTGCGATCCTGAACTCGCCTTTTTCACCGGCAAACCGCATCGCGGTGGTGCCGTGGTCAATGCCGATGAACATACCAGTAATCCTATAGGATTGGTGACATATTAGGTAGTGATGTTTGATGTGGTGACGGGCGGTGCCGGGTTCATCGGCTCCCATCTGGTGGATGCCCTGGTGGAACAGGGCGATGAGGTCCTGGTCATTGACTCCCTTGTAGACGGGCGAAAGGAGATGATAGCCGGCCACCTTGGATCCGGGAAGGCACGGCTCGTGCAGTGCGACCTGCTTTCCGATGGCTGGCAGGACAGCATCAATGGAGCAGACCGCGTCTACCATCTCGCCGCGGGCCCGGATGGCCGCCAGAGTGCCATGACTCCCGATCCCACGTTCCGGAACAATATCGTTGCCACATACCGCGTTCTTGAGGCGATGCGGGAGAATAAGGTCCCGGAGCTGGTCTTCACCTCCACCTCCACCGTGTACGGCAATGCTGCCGTTATCCCCACTCCTGAAAACTATTCGCCTCTTGAGCCGGTCTCCGTGTATGGCGCGAGCAAGCTTGCCTGCGAGGCGCTGATCTCCGCTTACTGCCATTCGTTTGGGATGCGGTCATGGCAGTTCCGGTTCGCCAATATCATCGGCGCCCGGAGCGGTCACGGGGTTATCACGGATTTTGTCCGGAAGCTCCGAAAGAATCCACGGGAACTGGAGATCCTCGGTGACGGGAAACAGACCAAGTCGTACCTCGAGGTGCAGGAGTGCATCCGGGCCATGCAGTTTACGATAATGCATGCAAAAAACCCGGTGAACATCTTCAATATCGGCTCCGAGGACTGGATCGATGTAAAGACTATTGCCGATGTTGTGGTTGAAGGGATGCAGCTTAATGGCGTTCAGTACCGTTTCACCGGTGGGGCGCTCGGCTGGGTCGGCGATGTGCCGAAGATGCAGCTCTCGATAGACCGGTTAAAGACACTCGGCTGGAAGCCGCAGAAAGGCTCCCGCGAGAGCGTTCGGATAGCCGTACAGGCAGCCGTGCAGGGAGAGTAACATGAAGTATATCGTGGTCCTTGGCGATGGGATGGCGGACGAGCCGATCGCGGAGCTCGGCGGCAAAACCCCGCTTGAGTACGCAAATACCCCGAATATGGACCGGGTGGCACGCGAGGGAGCCTGCGGGATGCTCCGGACGATTCCCGACGGCTATGAAGCCGGCAGCGACATCGCCAACATGGCAGTGCTCGGGTATGCCCCGGAGAAGTACTATACCGGCCGGGGGCCGCTCGAAGCGCTGAGTATGGGCGTTGACCTTGCTCCTGAAGATGTGGCATACCGCTGCAATCTCGTCACGGTTGAGGAGAACACGATGGCCGACTTCTCGGCCGGCCATATTACGAGTGCCGAAGGAGCGGAACTCTTCGCCTCGCTCCAGAAGGAGATGCCGGATGTCATGTTCAGGGCCGGCATCAGCTACCGTAACCTGCTCGTGGTCCATGGCGGGAAAGGTGCCGTATCCACCCCGCCGCACGATATCGTGGGGCAGGAAATATCCCCGTACCTTCCCACGGGTGGCGATGCAGATCTCCTTCTCCGGTGCATGGAAAAGAGCCGGCAGGTGTTCGGGCAACACCCGGTGAACACAGCCCGGGCAGATGAGGGAAAGCGGCCGGCAACCAGCATCTGGCCGTGGAGCGGGGGGCATAAGCCGGCGTTCCCGCCGTTTGAACAGAAGTACGGGAAGAAAGGGGGGATCATCTCTGCGGTGGACCTCCTCCACGGGATCGCCCGGTGTGCCGGCATGGAAGTCATCAAAGTGCCCGGTGCCACCGGCTACCTTGATACGGATTACGATGCCAAGGCCCGGTACACGCTCGACGCGATCAAGCGGCTGGACTTTGTCTACCTCCATATCGAGGCCCCGGACGAGGCTGGTCACTTGGGAAGTATTGAGGAGAAGGTAAAAGCGATCGAGCGTGTGGACGGGGTTGTCGGCACCATTCGTGACTCGTTTGACGGCGTGCTGGCCGTGCTGCCCGACCACCCGACACCGATCCGGGCAAAGACCCATACCCGGGATCCCGTACCGTTTGTGGTACGCGGCAAAGGTACGGACAATACGGAGGCATATTCGGAAGCGGCGGCAAGGAACGGCGGGTACGGGATGAAAAACGCAACGGAATTCTTAGAATTCCTTTTCTCGTAAGAAAGAGTGGCATCAGACCCCTGCTTCATCATTAATTCAGTGGGGGTAACTTTCATCAT